>CAJYRU010000331.1 GCA_913777295.1 uncultured Sphingomonas sp.
CCGTTCCTTTCCGGGAAAGTCTCACGCGCCCCGGCAAGTCCGCATTGCCGCCACGATCTCCGATCATGCGAGCGCTTGAGCCATCATTTCTGATGGCGGACGGAGGGGGCGGTGGTGAAAATTGTGAAGCGGATCGGGATCGTCATAGGCGTCCTACTAGTGTTTGGCTTCCTGTATCAGCGATGGGCCGAGCATCGTGATGCAACGCGTTTCCCGCCCCCCGGCGCCCTGGTGTCGGTAGGCGATCATCGCCTGCATCTATGGTGCGCTGGTCGAGGAAGTCCGGCCGTCCTTCTTCTCTCGGGCGACGGCACCCCATCCGTGACGATGTATGCCGCACAGAGCAGGATCGCGAGCTTCACGAGGGTATGTAGCTATGACCGAGCAGGTCTTGGTTGGAGCGATCCCCCGGCCAAGCCGATGGGGCTTGCCGATCAGGTCCGCGATCTGAAGGAGATCTTACAAAGAGCGCATCTTCCGACCCCGCTTGTCCTCGTGCCGGAATCCGGCGGCAACGTGATTGCCCTGTCATTCTTCGATCAGTTTCCGTCCCGCGTGGCGGGCATGGTCATGGTGGACGGCTCCGAACCCGACCTGTGGTTTCGCGGCAGCCCGGATGAGTTCTCCTCGATGGGGATGATGGACCCCATCTGGCAGGCGGGATGGCACGTTGGCGCTGTCCGGCTGTTGCTTCCCTTTGCCGTGCCGGAGTGGGTGGACGCTCTTCCAGCGAACCTGCGTGGGCAATTCGATGCCGTCTGGTCGAAGCCTATGCCGAGCTATGCGCGGGATACAATCGATCGTTGGGAGCAAACCCCGGTGGCCATGCGGCCTAGGGTCGTGGCGGGCGCACTAGGATCACGCCCCCTGATCGTCATCCAGCATGGTCGTCCCGGCGGCATGGGCGTTCCCGAGAAGTACGAACCCGAATGGCCCGCCGCTCAAGCCAAGCTGGCAACCCTGTCGAGGAACACCGAAAGAGTCCTCGCGAGTAACAATCATCATCCTATTGCCGAGGAAAATCCCGGATTGGTGAGCGAACAGGTGGAAAGGCTTGTCGCTAGGGTTCGGTCGCAACACGGCTTTCCCAAATGATCGGCCGCAACGGGTTTCGGGCAAGCGTCAAATTTCCCACTCGACCATCCCAATGGGAATGCCCCGGCCGTCTCGTTGGCCGTTCCCTATTGGGAAAAGAGGCCATCGCCCTATGCAGCGCAGGTAGGGAGCCGCTTCGGCATTCTCAGTGCCGACCGGACGTCACGATGCTATCGTCATGCGAAAATGTTGCAGGTCCAAAGCGGAAACGGCCTTTGAGAACGGAACAAGACCCATTGCTTGTGCTGAACCAGCGTGAGTTGGACGTACTCCGCCTTCTGGCGAGTGGTCATACGGCCAAAAGCATCGCGGAGCAGAGCGGATTATCTGTCAACGCCGTCAACGACCGTTTGCGCGAAGCACGTCGTAAGACCGGGGTGGGAAGCAGCCGCGAATTGGCTCGACTGATCGCTACCCAAGAAAATTGGGGCGAGAAAATTGAGGTTCCGTCCCGCGTTCCCCTTGACCAGACCGCTTATCCGAAAGCCGCCCCCCCTATGTTCCGGTCCATCCGTCGGAAAGCCGTCATCATGATTTCAGCAGTCATCCTCGCCTTGAGCGTTATCGCTTGGCACCAACATTCCGAGATCAGCCCGTCTGTATCGGCATCCCCGGAGACGACTGATCCAGTTATTGAGGCTCTCGGCTCAACCAGCCAAGATCCACGCACCCTACATGCGGCGCTGAAGGCCGAGCGGCGCGATCCGGTCTGGGCGGAACGCACGGAAGCCTTGCTCTCCAGAACCTATGCGTCTGCCCTCGACAAAACGGGACTGGCTGGTGCGGTCCACGTCCAGTGTGGACGCACCTTGTGCGAGGTCTATGCCGTTCAACATGAGCCGTCTTCGTCAACAGAAGAAACGACGCTAAAGCGTTCGCTCGACGCTCCCGTCTTCAGAAATTTGGGAGAAGCGGGCCTTGTTAATCGTGGGCTTAATACAAGCAGTGATGATGGCCCCAACGGACGTCTAGCGTTCGTGACTTACTGGCAAGGGCCGCCCCGCCCCTGATCTCCTGAATAAACGTTTACTTTTACAACGGCTTGCCACGCGCCGGCCGGTTAGGACATCTGTATGCTCATTTCGTTGAGGCGCATGTTCTGCTCCATCCGCTCCACGTCCCGATGGGCGTTCGTCGCCACCGCGCTGACGACCCTTGCTGTCACTCCGGCGGCTGCACCTGCCGAGGACAGGCCGGGCTATGATGCCGCGGCCTGGCTCGGTGATCTCCAGCAGTTTCGATCGGCTATCGACCAACGTTATCCGAACCGCGACTGGTTGACGACCGAGCGGGAGGTTTCGCTGGATCGATGGTTCGACCAAGCTGCGACGGCTATACGGGACGCTGGAAACGATGATGGGGCGAGGCGGACGCTGGATGCTCTGGTCAGGCGTTTCCAAGACGGCCACCTCGAACTGCACTGGCCCAAGCCGATGACGCGACGGGGAAATGGTCCAGTAGCAACGCCGGCGACTGTTGGCGCGTTCTGCGCAGCTCGCGGCTATGTCGGTGGTCAGGTTACCCCCGGCACGGCGGCTTCGATGCCGGGCTATCGCGTCATCGATGACCAGAACCCGTTCCGACCCGGCATAGTCGCTGTTGGTGGCGCGCCGGTCGGGATTGTCCGGATCGGCTCCTTTGCCCCGCAATCCTATCCGACGCTTTGTGAACAAGCCGCGACGAGCTTGAAGATTGCGCCAAGTGCCTCATGCGGGGCGGATTGCGAGGATCATCTCCTCACAAAGGTCTTCGCTCTACTGACCCGTGACCTCACCGCTGCTGTCGAGCGGCTGCGGGGCGCGGGCGCGCAGGTGCTGCTCGTCGATCTTTCACGGAATGGTGGTGGCACGGAATGGGCCGAAGCGGCGGCGAGGATCGTATCGCCCGTGCCCTTGCACTCCGCGGCGATCAAAGTATTCCGCGGTGAGGCATGGGTCGGACGCTGGCGGGCCTTGGCCGATAGGCTACGACAGCAGGCCAAGCGGTCGCCAGGCACCGACAGATCGCTGCTGTTGGGGTACGCGAGGCAGGCGGACGTGCTGGCCGAAGGCTCCAAGCCTTGCCCGGCATCGACCTGCTCCCGTCTCGCACCGGCGGGTTTCGCGAGCGGCCTGATCGCCGAACTTCCCGCAGGACGGCTCGACGGCAGGATGTGGGCGCCGGATGTGTTCAGCGCGGCCCAATTTCCATATCAGGATAGCGTATGGAAAGAATCGGTCATCGTCCTTGTGGATGACGAGACTTGGTCCGCTGCCGAGCAATTCGCAGCACTGCTCCAGGACAATGCCGCTGCAATTGTCATGGGAACGAGAACTGGCGGCGCAGGATGCGGACATCTATACGGTGATGATCCCGTCGTGCTTCCCTACAGCAAGGCCGAGCTTTCGATGCCGAACTGCGCCCGCTTCCGTAAGGACGGCAGCAATGAAGTTGGAGGTGTCGTTCCCGATGTGCCTACAGGCGTGCGATGGAACGACGGCCCAGCTTATGCGGGCCGTCTAACGAGCAAACGCCTTTCTGACGCTATTGCGCAAGCTAACATTTTAAGGGCTGACCATGCGAGATAGTCTGGCAGCGCTCACCTGAGCGCTACGCCGGCGCTTTCCCAAAATGCCATCCCAATGAGAAAGCTCCGGCCGTCTCGCTGGCCGTTCCCAACCGGGAACGCGCCTGCGCTGGCATCTCAAGAATGTCGCTTCGACCGTGCACCCCAGAACAGGAAGGCGGCAGTGAGAGCCGCAGCGATGGCGAAGTGGAACGTACCAGCTTCCGGTGACCAGCGGCTCGTCCACAGGCTGCGATCAAAGGCTATGCCGCCAATGGCGTTCACCAGCCCATGCAGCCAGATGCAGGGGATCAGGCTGCCACGGCCGGTCAGCCATATGCGCGACATCACGAAGGACAGGCCGATGACGCCGAGCGTGTAGAGAGGGAGATAGGCGACGAAGGGAACGCCGCTTCGCCAGTCGGCGAACATTGCCATGATCGGCAGATGCCACAGCGCCCAGACGATGCCGATGATGAGGGAGGCGCGAACCTCGCCACCCTGCTCCAGCAGACGAGGCAACAGATAGCCGCGCCACCCGCCTTCCTCTCCCAACGGGCCGGCACCCATGATCGCGGTCGCCACGCCGTTGAAGATCGAAACGGGAAATACCGTCAGGTACAGGAGGATCGGTGCCTGGCCATGCAGACCTTCAAGCCGTGGGGCATAGCCGAGGGCGATCGTCAGAAAGAGCAGCGCCAACGGGAATTGCAGCAGCGCGGCGGCATAGGCGCGCCATCCACAGCGGAAACGGATGAACCCGCGCAGCCATTCCTTGAGCGAGTCGGGGCGCGAAATCGCAGACAGAATGGCCGCCGCCACGCCCGGCCCGAACGAACCGGCATAGATCGCCGCCATCATGGCTCCTGGACCGTGAAACGTATTCGGCCGTCCGGTTGCCAGCCATGTCGCGATCCAGATCGACCAGCTCAACGTCACCGTCAGCAGGACGAACGCCATCGCACCCGGTCGCGTGCGACCGGCCGTATTGTCAGCCATCACTATTTCCTTGCTATACGAGGTTTTCGGGCAAAGTTTCAGCGTCGCTGTCGGAGAGCTCGAAGTCCCTTGGTGAGCGCGACATAGAGCAGTGCCGCCAGCAGCAACGCGATGGGGATCGACCACCATCCAAGCAGTTCGCGGGCACCATCGGATTGCGCGACGATGCCGGCGCTGATCGTACCGTCCGCATAGCGGAACACGCCGACATGCTCACCCCAGAGCGGCTTGAGCAGCGCCATGCCGGTGAAGATGGCGAGCAGCAGATAACCAAGGCCGAACGCGAGACCGATTACAGCCCGGCGCGATCCGGCCATGACGGAGTGGGAAAGCCCCCGCGCGATCGTGATCGGACTGTAGGTCAGGGTGCCGCGCTCGATCATCTCGTCGGCGAGCAATGGACGCAGATAGTCGATCGGCCGGCCGAGACGCGATAGAGCCGCGTCGAGCCGTTCCCTTTCGCCTCCACCCGACGCAGCAGCCATGCTGTCAATGACATGGGTTTCCAGATCGCCGCGCATTTCGGCCACGTCCGCATCTGCGCGCGCGAGCAGGCGATCGACCTCGGAGAAATAGGCGTCCCAGCGACGGCGCGCAGCAGGGTCGGTGAAAGCGGGGGTCATGCGGACGCTCCTGGCAGCAGGCTATCAACGGAGGCGGCTAGCTTCGACCATGACGGGATCATGCCCCGCAGAAGCTCCCGGCCCTGCGATGTCAGGGCGTAGTATTTGCGGGGCGCGCCACCATCGCCATCGGCGAGGCGGGACGAGATTAGCCCGTCCTTCGCCAGGCGCAGCATCAGCGGATAAAGCGTCCCCTCCGGCACGTCGATCGCGGCGCGCTTGGCGATCCCGGAGATTAGCTCGAAGCCATATTGCTCGCGGTCGCTGAGCGACAACAGAATGACGAACTCCAGCACGCCTTTGCGGAGCTGGACCTCCCACCTGCCGATCGCGTCCTGCGAATCATCGGGTTTCCTTGCCATGCAAGGGTATTAGAGTGGGGTAGCTTGCAATGCAAGGAAATCGTGTTGGACGACATGGCGCCGTCACCGATCATTTCTCGCTTTGCCTACCTACCAAGCGAGTTTTGAGAAGCCTCTCAGATTCCCAATTTACCATCCCAACGGGAATGCCTCGGGCGTCTTGCTGGCCGTTCCCAAGAAGGCGGTTAGGTCAAATCAGAGAGGCTAGGTTTGGCCAACCATACGCTACTTCATGTAAGGTCGTATCACCGTCCGCGACCT
>CAJYRU010000332.1 GCA_913777295.1 uncultured Sphingomonas sp.
CCGAAGGTGGCCGGCTTTCGCGCCGCGTTCCCGCAATTGGTGGCGCGCTGATCGCGCGTCAGTCCAGCGGACGCGCTTCCTCGATCAGCAGCACGGGAACGCCATCCCGGACGGGATAGGCCACGCGCGCGACCTCTGAGACGAGTTCGCCCCGACCTGCGTCATAGCGCAAGGGCGTGCGCGTCGCGGGGCATACCAGCCGTTCCAACAGCCACGGATCGATCGTCATTGCAGCGTCACCCGATCCTCACCATCGTGGCGCCCGAAAAATTGCATCAACTGCACGAGCAACTCGGCCCGCGCCGCAAGATCGTGCGCCTCCAGCAACGCCTGCTTGGCGGCCACGTCGAACGGCGCGATCTGCGCGATGCCGTTGACCAGGCTCATGTCGTCAAGCCGCCCGACCGACTTCCAGTCGACCGCATAGCCATGCGCGTCGGCGAACCGGCGCGACTCAAGCTCCAGGGCGGCGCGCGCGCCCAGCGACAGCGTCTCGTCGGTCGCGAGCGGCAACAACTCAGCTTCCACCTGCCGGAACGGCGTGGTCACCACCAACTCGCGCCGCAACCGGAACAGGGACACCCCCTGGAGAATCAGGTTGTACCGACCGTCGTCCAGCGCCTCCACCTCGGCGATCTTGCCGACGCATCCGACGTCGAACAGGTCGGGCGCGTCGACGTCATCGCTGTCGGGACGCGGCTGGATCATCGCGATCCGCCGGTCGCGCGCCATCGCGTCGGACACCATCGCGCGATACCGCGGCTCGAAGATGTGCAGCGGCAGGTGGAGCTGCGGGAACAGCAACGCCCCCGGCAGCGGGAAGATCGAAAGCCGCGTGGTCTCGGTCATCCGAACAGGATCGCCGACAGGCGGCGACGCTGCGCCGATACCCAGGGATCCTCCAGCCCGACGACCTCGAACAGCTTCAGCAGTTGCTGGCGCGCATCGCCCTCGTTCCAGTCACGCTCGCTCGCGACGATCGATAGGAAACCGTCCGCCGCCGCGTCGCGCTGTCCTGCCGCCATGCGCGCATTGGCCAGGTCGTAGCGGGCCTGTAGATCGTCCGGATTCGCCGCGACCGCCGCCTCCAGCGGGGCGAGATCGTCGATCGCCGGCGCCGATTTCGCCAAGGCCAGCGCGGAGGCGGCACGCGCGATGTCGGGAAGCTTCGCCAACTCTTCCGGCAGCGCGGCGATCGCCGCTTCTGCCTCCTCGACCTGCCTGGCGGCGACGAGCGCACGAATCCGGCCCGACAATACCGCATGATGATCCGGCGCCATTTCGGCGAGCTGATCGAAGATCGATAGCGCGCGGGCTCCATCGCCATCGGCCAGCACCTGCTCGCCCATCGCGATCAAAGGCTCCAGTTCAGCCTCCTGCGACTGGGCCTCGCCGCTGATCGGCAATTGCCGCAGCAACTGATCGAGCATCTGCTTGAGCTGCGATTCGGTGCGGGCGGGCGTCAGGTCGGCGACCAGCTGCCCCTGGAACATCGCATAGACGGTCGGGATCGATCGGATCTGAAACTGGGCGGCGATGAACTGGTCCTTGTCGGTATCGACCTTGGCCAGCACCACGCCCTTATCGGCATATTCCGCCGCCACCTTGTCCAGCACAGGCGCCAGCGCCTTGCACGGCCCGCACCATTCCGCCCAGAAATCGACGATCACGAGCTTGGTCATCGACGGTTCGACGACGTCGGCGCGGAACCGCTGGACGGCATCCTTCTCTGCGGGTGACATGCCTAACGTGGCCAAAGGGGGCGCTCCTGCAATTGCTGGCCCCCTTATGTGGGATGGCGGCGGGGGATACAAACCCCTGCCGCCCATCCCTTATTAGGCCATCAGAACGCGGCGGTTAGCGTGAACACAGCGGTCGACCCCGCGATGGAGCTGCCGTTCTTGGTGGAGGCAAAATTCGGCTGAAGATAAGCGGCCTTGCTGCGACTGATGTCGGTATCAACCCAGGCGGCACTGAGCGTCAGCGGAGTGCCCTTGATCGCCAAGTCCGCTCCCAGCAACCAGTCCCAATATTCGCCGGTTGGGGCGGCACTGGTGCCGTTCGGACCCAACCCACTGTTGCCGTTGGAATGCCCGATATGCCCCTTCAGCGTGACGGGCGTGTTGGGGATGCCGGCAGCGGCATCGCCCCAAAGGTAGAGATTGTCATTCTTCGCACCCGGATGTTGCGGGGTTTGGGTCGCATAGCCCGCCGCATCATCATACCATTTGCCCAGCGCCTGCTGCTTGGGTGCGTAAGCCACGCCAGCGGTCAGGCTTACCGGGCCCGCAGTGCCAGACAGCTTGACATAGGGCTCGGCGAAGTCGGTTTTCGACGCGCCGCCCGGATACATGTACCAGGTCAACCCGACATCCAGCGCGCCTCCGCCAACCGGCATCTTATATCCCGCGATCAGGTCCAGCTCCATGTTGGAGCCGCCGAACGTGCCCCAGCCCGAGAGGTTCGACGCCCAGGTGCCGACATATAAGCCGCTCTCATGCGCGATCGTGATACCGCCTTGGATCGCACCTTCCTTATCGGTCTGCGACACACCGCGTAGCCGGTAATCGGTGGTGAGCCCGACCGAGCCCGACACGGTGACCGGCTTGGGGG
>CAJYRU010000333.1 GCA_913777295.1 uncultured Sphingomonas sp.
TCGGCTTCATCATCGCCGGCGCCACGATCCGCGCGGTGCCGACGACCCCTGACGAGCATTATTTCGAAAGCCTCGAACGCGCGATGGCGTTCACCGTGCCCAAGCCCAGCGTGCTGGTGATGGGATATCCGTCGAATCCGACCGCCGAGGTCGTCGACCTCGCCTTTTACGAACGGGTGGTGGCGTTCGCGAAGGAACATGGGCTGTGGGTCATTTCCGACCTCGCCTATTCCGAACTCTATTATGACGGCTGCCCGACGCCTTCGATCCTGCAGGTGAAGGGGGCAAAGGACGTGGCGATCGAGTTCACTTCGCTGTCTAAGACCTATTCGATGGCCGGCTGGCGCATGGGCTTCGGCGTCGGCAACAAGAAGCTGATCGCGGCAATGACGCGGGTGAAGTCGTATCTCGATTACGGCGCGTTCACCCCGATCCAGGCGGCAGCGTGCGCGGCGCTGAACGGGCCGCAGGACATCGTCGAGAAGAACCGGCAGCTCTATCACAAGCGCCGCGACGTGCTGGTCGAGAGCTTTGGCCGGGCCGGGTGGGACATCCCCTCCCCGCGCGCATCGATGTTCGCCTGGGCGCCGCTGCCACCGGCGCTCGCCCATCTGGGGTCGCTGGAATTCTCGAAACAGCTGCTGACCGAGGCCAAGGTCGCGGTGGCACCCGGCGTCGGCTATGGCGAGAATGGCGAAGGCTATGTCCGGATCGCCATGGTCGAGAATGAACAGCGCCTGCGCCAGGCGGCACGCAATGTGAAGAAATATCTCCAGTCGATGGGGGTGAACACCCCGGCGGGGCGGAGTGCGGGCTGACGCGGGCGC
Source organism: uncultured Sphingomonas sp. (assembly GCA_913777295.1). Taxonomy (GTDB): domain Bacteria; phylum Pseudomonadota; class Alphaproteobacteria; order Sphingomonadales; family Sphingomonadaceae; genus Sphingomonas. The sequence goes on from CAJYRU010000333.1 coordinate 828, forward strand.
CCGATTACACACGATTGCATCGGATCGGACGGTGGCGCGTTGTGGCGCGATGACTGCCCGATCCGAACCGCGCTTCGTTCCCATCCTCGGCTGGGTGGCGACGATCACCGCCATCGCCATGTATCTGTCCTATATCGATCAGATCCGCCTCAACCTGTCCGGACAACCGGGATCGCTGGTGCAGCCGCTGGCGACAATCGTGAATTGCGGCCTGTGGACCTTTTATGGGCTGGCCCGCTCGCCGCGCGACTGGCCGATCGCCGTCGCCAATTTTCCGGGGGTCGTGTTGGGAACCGTGACCCTCGTCACCGCGCTGTAGCGACGCACACCGCCCTGTCGAGGATCTGCCGATGACCACCCTGCCGCTTGAACTCACCCTGCTCGGCTGGTCGGTCGTACTGCTGGTCGTCGCAATCATGCTGCAGGGGCAGCTGGCCACGCGCGAACTGGGCGTCGGTTGGAACGCCGGCCCGCGCGACGGGGACCGGCATCCCACGGGTGTGCTGGCCGGCCGGGCGCAGCGCGCGCTGGACAATTTCAAGGAAACCTATCCGGCGTTCATCGCGCTAGCATTGGCGCTGGCGGTCAGCGGCCGGACCGGTGGGCTGGGCGCGATCGGTGCCCTGCTGTGGTTCGGCGCGCGCATCGTCTATCACCCGCTCTACCTGTTCGGCGTGCCCTATGTCCGCAGCCTGGTGTGGGTCGCGTCGATGTTCGGGCTGCTGCTGATGCTGATCCGCCTGCTGTGACAAGCCGGGCTTGATCGGCCCCATATTTTCCTCGCTACGCACCGCGGCGCAGCTGTCGCACGCCATGCCGCCCGGCATCCCGCGCGGGCGGAGTCGTCGCCATGTTCGTGTTCAAGGGTCTTGAGAGTCACCCGCGCAGCTTCGTGAAGGCGGTGTCGTGGCGCACCGTCGGGTCGATCGATACCTTCGTGCTGGGGCTGTTCTTTTCCGGATCGGCCAAGCTCGCCGGGGCGATCGCCGGGACCGAGGTCATTACCAAGATCCTGCTGTTCTACTTCCACGAACGGGCATGGTCGCTGGTCCGCTGGGGCCATCGCACGGACCCGGTGGCGGAAACGGCGCCGGACGGGGAACCGGCCGCCCCGCCCGCCCTGCCCGTCACCAGCTGACCGGATCAGTCGCGCACGACATCCGCTTCGAGCGCCCAGAGCAGGTCGCTCTTGTCCAGCACCCGGCCGTCATGGCTATGCACCGCGACCGGCGCGATCGGGCGACGGTCGCGCGCATCGACCAGGATCGGCGTCGCCGCCACGCCGGTTTCCCAACGTTCGCCCCATTGGCGCAGCGCGACCATCGTTGGCAGCAGCGCTTTCCCCTTGTCGGTCAGGCGATATTCGATCTTGCGCCGGTCCGCCGCCACCGCGCGGCGTTCGAGGATGCCATGCCCGACCAGCCGCGACAGCCGGTTCGCCAGGATGTTGCGCGCGATCCCCAGTTCCGACTGGAATTCCTCGAAATGGCTCAGCCCGTTGAACGATCCGCGCAGGATCAGGAACGACCAGCGTTCGCCCATCGCCTCCAGCGCGGCGGGCAGGCTGCATCGGTTGGCCAGGTCGCGGAGCGGCTCTCGCAGGGTTGTCGTCATCGCAACCAGCCTAGCCCAATGCACCGACAAGGGGAATAGCGGCGATTTCGCGGATGCAGCAAAGATGGCCCTTTGCAACTTACATCTATGTATATTAGCTGCGGGGCCAACGAATCGATCGTTGGAGACGCGCCATGAAGACCCTCGCCCTGCTGACCGCCGCCGCCATGACCCTGTCCTTCGGCGCCGTGGCGCAGCCGGTACGCGGCTATAGCGCAGTGCCCGCGACCGCCCCGACGATCGCCGCGATGATTACGCGCAGCACCCCGTGGAAGTGCGCCGGCGACCGCTGCATCACCAACCGGACCGAGGGCAGCCCGCTGACCATGTGCCAGCTGGCTGCGAAGGAACTGGGCACGCTCACCGCCTTCACCGCCAATGGCGAGGCATTCGCCGCCGAACAGCTCGCCAAGTGCAACACCCGCGCCAAGAGCGTGTGATCGACGCTAAAAACGGTTGCAATCGGCTACCCCCCCGCTCCATCTACATTATATGCTGCGGCAGTATGAATTGGTGGAGCGGGTCAAGGCCTATGACCCGGATGCGAACGAGGCGCTGCTGAACCGCGCCTATGTGTTTTCGATGCACGCACATGGCAGCCAGAAACGGGCATCCGGCGACCCGTATTTCAGCCACCCGATCGAGGTGGCCGGCATCCTGACCGACCTGCACCTCGACGACGAGACGATCGCGACCGCGATCCTGCACGACACGGTCGAGGATACCGTCGCCACGCACGAGGAAATCCAGGCCAAGTTCGGCGAGAATGTCGCCCGGCTGGTCGAAGGGGTAACCAAGCTCAGCAAGATCGAGGCGCAGACCGAAAACGAGCGCGCCGCCGAAAACCTGCGCAAGTTCCTGCTGGCGATGTCGGACGACATCCGCGTGCTGCTGGTGAAGCTGGCCGACCGGCTGCACAACATGCGCACGCTCCATCACATCTCCAAGCCCGAGAAGCGCAAGCGGATCGCGCGCGAGACGATGGACATCTATGCCCCGCTGGCCGAGCGGATCGGCATGTACGAGTTCATGAACGAAATGCAGACGCTGGCATTTCGCGAGATCGAACCCG
>CAJYRU010000334.1 GCA_913777295.1 uncultured Sphingomonas sp.
GTGGTCGCGGTGGGGACGGTCTTGAGTTCGCTCATGATGCTATTCCTTGTTCGGTGCGATCGGGGGCAGGGGTGGCGGCGGAGGGGGCGGCGCCTTGCGAAACAACCGGGCGATCCGCTTGCGGGCAAGCAGGGCGACGATGCCGGTCGCGACGCCGGCGGCGATACCGGGCCGGTCGCGGATCACTGCCACGCCCTCTTCCGCCTTGTCCCGCAGATCGTCGGCGACGCCGGAGGCGATGGTAGCGGGCGACAGGCGATGCTTCGCCTCGGCGAGGCTGGCCTGCAGCCGGGCGCGCTTGACGAGGACATCGGCTTGCGCGGCGGCGAGCGAGGGCGGGATCAATGTCGGTCTCCCAACGGGGCGAGGACCCGTTTCACGCCGGTCAGCGCCATCTTGCCGAGCAGGCCGGCGACGCCGAGTGCGACGACAACGACCAGCAACGTCGCCCAGCCCGGACCCATGACCGGCCGCAGCGACAGGATCGCACCGACCAGCAGGGCGGTAACCGCCGACAGGGCGATGACGACCGCACCGACCGCAAGGCCGGCGGCGATGCCCGCCTGCGATCCACGCGTACTGGCCACCGTCTTCCACAGCGTCACTTCAGCCTGGGCATATGCCTTGGCATCGTCGACAACGCGGGCGACGACCGTTCCCAGTCCCTCCTCCCCCATGGCCAATTTTAGCCCTTGGCCGAGGGAGCGGTGTCGGTGTCGACCCCGGCCTTGACGATACGCGCCAGCACGAAACCGAGCGCCGCGGCGGTACCGATCGCGATGGCGGGGCTTTTCCGCACGAAGTCGCCGGCATCGGCCAATAGGTCCTCGACCTCCTTGCCGCGCAGGCCGTCCGAAAAACCCGAGATCGCCTTTGCGGCCGAACGGGCATAATGGCCGTACTGTTCGCCGAGCTTTTCATCGACGGTGCCGGCGGCGTCTTCCATCAGCTTCGAAAACTCGTCGAGCGCGCCGGTGGCCTTCGCCTTGCCTTCGTCGGCCAGGCCGCGCGCCTTTTCGGTCGCCTTGGCCGTCAGCTTCGATGCCTCGTCCTTCAACGTCTGCTTGGTGCCGCCGATGGTGTCGGTGGTAGTGCCGCTGATCGGCGGCAGATCGGTGTCGAGGACGACGCTGCTGTCGTTGGTCGTCGGCGAAATGCCGGTCCGATTGAAGTCGGTCATAACGAATCCTTTCTTCGTTTCGGTAGGAAAACCATGCGGCACAAGAGCGGTTCCGTCGCACGTAGAGGATTTGCGAGCGGCGGGACGAATGGATAGAGGGACCGCGACCAAGCCGTTCGCACGGACATAGAAGGAGTCGTTACGTGACCGCAATCATTCAGGTGCATGGCCGCCAGATCCTCGACAGCCGCGGCAACCCGACCGTGGAGGTCGACGTGCTGCTGGAGGATGGCAGCTTCGGCCGCGCCGCCGTGCCGTCGGGCGCGTCGACGGGCGCGCACGAAGCCGTCGAAAAGCGTGACGGCGACAAGTCGGTCTATCTGGGCAAGGGCGTGCTGCACGCGGTCGAAGCGGTCAATGGCGACATCGCCGAAGCCGTGCTGGGCATGGATGCCGAGGATCAGAGCGACATCGACGAAGCGATGATCCAGCTGGACGGTACCGAGAACAAGGGCCGTCTCGGTGCGAACGCGATCCTGGGTGTCAGCCTGGCCGTGGCGAAGGCGGCGGCGGATGCGCGCGGCCTGCCGCTGTATCGCTATGTCGGTGGCGTGTCGGCGCACCTGCTGCCCGTCCCGATGATGAACATCATCAACGGCGGCGAACATGCCGACAACCCGATCGATTTCCAAGAATTCATGGTGATGCCGGTCGGTGCCGACAGCATCGCTGAAGCGGTCCGTTGTGGTTCGGAGATCTTCCACACGCTGAAGAAGGGCCTGTCGGAAAAGGGCCTGTCGACTTCGGTCGGGGACGAAGGCGGCTTTGCCCCGGCGCTCAACAGCACGATCGACGCGCTCGACTTTATCATGCAGAGCATCGAGCGCGCGGGCTACAAGCCGGGCGAGGACGTCATGCTGGCGCTCGATTGCGCGGCGACCGAGTTCTTCAAGAACGGCCGCTATGAAATGGTCGGCGAGGGCAAGTCGCTCAGCCCGCATGAAATGGCCGACTATCTGGCGGACCTCGCCGCACGCTATCCGATCCTGTCGATCGAAGACGGCATGGGCGAGGACGACTTCGAGGGGTGGAAGGCGCTGACCGACAAGATCGGCGACAAGGTCCAGCTGGTCGGCGACGACCTGTTCGTCACCAACCCGAAGCGTCTGGCGATGGGCCTCGAGCAGGGGCTGGCCAACTCGCTGCTGGTGAAGGTCAACCAGATCGGTACGCTCAGCGAGACGCTGGAGGCGGTGAACCTCGCCCAGCGCAATCGTTACACCGCCGTCATGTCGCACCGTTCGGGCGAGACCGAGGATTCGACGATCGCCGACCTCGCGGTCGCGACCAACTGCGGACAGATCAAGACGGGTTCGCTGGCGCGGTCGGACCGGCTTGCCAAGTACAACCAGCTGATCCGTATCGAGGAAGAGCTGGCCGGGGCGGCGCGCTATGCGGGCCGTTCGATCCTGCGCTGATTGAATCGGCTGCGATGGAATGGGGGCGGCGGTGCGAACCGGCGCCCCCTTTTCGTTCGGCCGGTCGCGAGCGCCGGCGGCGGTCAGGCGCCGACCGCTGCGATCCGTCGCAGCAATCGGTGCGGATCGAAAGGCCGTTGCCGGCCCGTGGCTCAGTTCCCGCCGACGAGGGCGGCATCCCCGAGCCGCGCGCGAAGCTGAAACAGCAGCCCGTCGGGACGATATTCGGTCGCTGCGGTACCCCCGCAATAGGATCTGAGCGACCGTTCGATCAGCGTGGACCCGAAGCCGGTACGATCGGGTGCGCTGACCGGTGGACCGCCGCGCTCCTGCCAGGTGAAGCTGAAGGGCGCGTCCGGGCCTGCACCGTCGATGGACCACGACAAGGCGACAATCCCCGTTTCATTGGACAGTGCGCCGTATTTGGCGGCATTGGTCGCCAGCTCGTGGAGCGCGAGTGCGAAGGCGACGGTGACTTCGGAGCGCAGCGTCACCGGCGGCCCGTCGATCAGGATGCGTTCGCCGATCGCGCCGTGCGGTACCAGGGCGCGCTGGGCAATCTCGGCCAGTTCGGCCGAGCGCCAGGCATTGCTGGTCAGGACGTCGGTCGCGGCTCCGAGGGCGACGAGACGTGCGTTCAATGCTTTCGCGGCGTGTGGCAGGTCGGGCGCGTTACGCAATGTCTGTTGCGAGATCGACTGGACGACGGCCAGCACGTTCTTCAGCCGGTGCGCCAGTTCGCCGTTCAGGTAGCGCAGGTCGTCCTCCGCTCGCTTCAACGCCCGGTAGTCGCGCGTCACGCTGCCATAGCCGATCAGGCTGCCATCGGCGTCGGTCACCGGAAAGATCGAGGACAGCACAGGGATCGCCTCGCCCGTCCCGAAATGGCGGAAGCGCAATTCGCCGGTCCAGTGGCCGTCGCGATCCACCGCGGGCAGCACGTCCCGTTCGATCGCCGCTACCTGATCGGGTGGCAGGAAGTCGGACAGGGCCAGATCGGAGGTGCTGGAATGTTCCAGTCCGACCAACCGTCGCGCGGCGTTGTTCATGTAGAATAGCCGGCCATCGGGATGCATCATGCCAATGAAATCGCTGCTGTTTTCGGCGAGATGGACGAAATGGTCGCGCTGTTCCTCGCTGGCGCGCAGATCGCTGATGTCGCGTGATACGGACAGGATGCGGTCCGGAAGACCGTCCGGGCCGAGGATCGGGCTGACCGCGACATGCCACCAACGCATGTTTCCCTGCATCGTCGCCGCCTTGCCGATGAAATTGCGCGCTTCGCCCCGGCGCGCCGCCTCGATCGCTGCGATTGCTTCCCGATTTCCGGCGTCCTCCCAGAAATCGGGCCAGGGGCAACCGGAAATGGCGTTGAAGTCGCTTACCTCCATCACGCGCTGCCCGCCCTCGGTCATGTAGGTCAGGCGACCGTCCAGATCGAGGATCTTGATGCAGTCGGTCGAGCTGGCCAGCACCCCGGACAGAAACGCCTCACGTTCGGCAAGATGGGCGGTCAGCCGCTCGCGCTCGGCCTCCGCCGCCGCTCGTTCCTCCTCGGCAGCGACCTGCGCCGTCGTTTCCAGCGCGAAACTCAGCAGGCCGGCGACGCTGCCCTCCTCGCCATAAATCGGTGAACAGGTGCCGTTCCAAAGGGTCGTAACCCATTTGCCATCGCGCAACAGCGGCAGTTCCTGTCCCTTGCCGCTGAAGCCTTTGCCCGTTTCCACTACCTGCTCGAACGATGCGAGCAGCGGTCGGGTGGTTTCGCCCCACACCTCCATGATCGGACGGCCGAGCGCGTCGGGATGGCGGTGGGCCAGCGTTTCGGCATAAGGATCGTTGTAGATCAGGCGCAGTTCCGGCCCCCACATCACCGTTGCGCTCGCATCGGTGTTCAGCACGACCGACACGATCGTGCGCAGCGAGGGCGGCCAAGTTTCGGGCGGGCCGAACGGGGTTGCGGCCCAATCGTGCCGCCTGACCCGTTCTCCCATCGCGCCGCCGCCGGCGAGGAATGCTAGCGCGTCGTGCATGGTCGCCCTGATAGATGCATGGTTCCTTCCCGATCCTTAGCAATAGGCGGCATCGATGTCGAAACGATCCGCTGTGGGATCATCCCATGCGCACGGCGCCCGGCCGGGCCGGCTGGGACGGGATTTCAGAAGAGCCGCCCGCCATCCGGCACGCGCTGGTCGGGGGCGAACAGTACGACGGCACCCGCTTCGTCGGGAAAGCCGAGCGTCAACACCTCCGATATGAACTTGCCGATCTGTCGGGGCGGGAAGTTGACAACCGCTGCGACCTGTCGCCCGACCAGTGCGGAAATGTCATAATGTTCGGTAATCTGCGCGCTCGACCGCTTGCGGCCGATAGTGGGGCCGAAGTCGATCAACAGCTTGATCGCAGGCTTGCGTGCTTCCGGATAGGGGTCGGCGGACATGATCGTGCCGACCCGGATGTCGATCTTCAGGAACGTATCGAAATCGGTCGGCGCGGTTCGCTGGGCAGGATCGTGGAGAAGGTGCATATCGGCTCCGGCTGGCATGATATACGGCTTGCGTGGAAAGGACCTATACACGACATACGCGCGATGCCGCGTTCTTCCCCCCTTCGCCAGATGCTCAAGCGTGCCGGATGGCCGGCGCTGGTCATCCTCGTGATGGGATTCTTTGCCTATCACGCGGTGCTGGGGCCGAACGGGGTGCTGGCGTATCGCGATTATCAGCGCAAGCTGAGCGTGCGAAAGGCGCAATATGCCTGTCTGGAGAAGGTGCGCGCCGACCTGCGCAACCGGGTCGAGCTGCTCGACCCGCGCCATGCCGACCCCGACATGGTCGATGAACTGGTCCGGCGAAAGCTGAACGTCGCGCATCCAGATGAATTCATTGTGCCTATCACGGGCGAAGCGGCGGCGCGGTCGCGGTGCGGAATCCGGCTGGACGACTGATTTACGCAGCGGAAGGGCTTGTGCCTCGGTTGCGCGGGACAGGAAATCACGCCATAGGCGGCGCTCCTAACCCATCCTTTCAGGAACGAGGCATCCGAACCGTGGCAAAAGCACCGGCGCCAGGCCGCACCAGCGAACCCGTCATTCCCAATCGCGAACGGCCGGGGGAGCCACAGCGGTACGAAGCGTCGAAAGAAGAGCTGCTTTCCTTCTACAAGGAAATGCTGCTGATCCGCCGTTTCGAAGAGAAGGCGGGGCAGTTGTATGGCCTCGGCCTGATCGGTGGTTTCTGCCACCTGTATATCGGCCAGGAAGCGGTTGCCGTCGGCCTGCAGTCGGCGCTCGAATCCGGCAAGGATTCGGTCATCACCGGCTATCGCGACCACGGCCACATGCTCGCCTATGGCATCGATCCGAAGGTCATCATGGCCGAGCTGACCGGGCGCGAGGCTGGCATCAGCCGCGGCAAGGGCGGGTCGATGCACATGTTTTCGACCGAGCATAAATTCTATGGTGGCCACGGCATCGTCGGTGCGCAGGTGTCGCTGGGCGCGGGTCTCGCGTTCGGGCACAAGTACAGCAACGACGGCGGCGTCTGCATGGCCTATTTCGGCGACGGCGCCGCGAACCAGGGCCAAGTGTACGAATCGTTCAACATGGCCGAGCTGTGGAAGCTCCCGATCATCTTCGTGATCGAGAACAACCAGTACGCCATGGGCACCAGCGTCAATCGCGCCTCGGCCGAGGACCAGCTGTACAAGCGTGGCGAGAGCTTCCGCATTCCGGGCATCCAGGTCGACGGCATGGACGTGCTGGCGTGCCGCGGAGCGGCTGAGGAAGCGCTGGCATGGGTGCGCGCGGGCAAGGGGCCGATCATCCTCGAGATGAAGACCTATCGCTATCGCGGCCATTCGATGTCCGATCCGGCCAAGTATCGCAGCCGCGACGAAGTGCAGGCGATGCGCGACAATTCGGACCCGATCGAGGGCCTGAAGCGCGATCTGAACGCCGCCGGCGTGCAGGAAGACGAGCTGAAGGCGATCGAGGCCGAAATTCGCAAGGTGGTGAACGCCGCTGCCGACTTCGCCGAGAGCGCGCCGGAACCGGACGCCAAGGAACTGTACACCGACGTACTGGTGGAGACCTACTGAGATGCCGATCGAACTGAAGATGCCGGCGCTGTCGCCCACGATGGAAGAAGGCACGCTGGCCAAGTGGCTCGTCAAGGAAGGCGACACGGTCAAGTC
>CAJYRU010000335.1 GCA_913777295.1 uncultured Sphingomonas sp.
CGCCCAAGGGGGTATTGCTGCACGGGCCGCCCGGCACCGGCAAGACGCGCCTCGCGCGCGCGGTCGCCAATGAATCGGACGCCGAATTCTTCCTCATCAACGGTCCCGAGATCATGGGATCGGCCTATGGCGAATCGGAAAAGCGGCTGCGCGAGGTGTTCGAGGAAGCGACCAAGGCGTCGCCGTCGATCGTCTTCATCGACGAGATCGATTCGATCGCGCCCAAGCGCGGCCAGGTATCGGGCGAGGCGGAGAAGCGGCTGGTCGCGCAGCTACTGACGTTGATGGACGGGCTGGAATCGCGCGCCAATATCGTCGTCATCGCCGCCACCAACCGGCCCGAGGCGATCGACGAGGCCCTGCGGCGGCCCGGCCGGTTCGACCGCGAAATCGTGGTCGGCGTGCCCGACGAACGCGGGCGGCGCGAGATTCTGGGCATCCATACCCGTGGTATGCCGCTCGACGACAATGTCGATCTGGGTGAGTTGTCGCGCACGACCTATGGCTTTGTCGGGGCCGATCTGGCGGCACTGACCCGCGAGGCGGCAATCGATTCGGTGCGGCGGATCATGCCGCGGATCGACCTGTCGGCCGGTACCATCCCGCAGGACGTCCTCGACAGCCTGTCGGTCACCCGCGACGATTTCGTCGAAGCGCTCAAGCGCGTGCAGCCGAGCGCGATGCGCGAGGTGATGGTGCAGGCGCCGACCGTCCGCTGGGACGATGTCGGCGGCCTCGACGATGCGCAGGTCCGGTTGAAGGAAGGCGTCGAGCTGCCGCTCAAATCGCCCGATTCCTTCCGCCGGCTGGGCATCCGCCCGGCCAAGGGGTTTCTGCTCTATGGCCCCCCCGGCACCGGCAAGACGCTGCTGGCGAAGGCGGTCGCGCGCGAGGCGGAGGCCAATTTCATCGCCACCAAGTCGAGCGACCTGCTGTCCAAATGGTATGGCGAGAGCGAGCAGCAGATCGCCCGGCTGTTCGCCCGCGCGCGACAGGTGGCGCCGACGGTCATCTTCATCGACGAACTCGATTCGCTGGTGCCCGCACGGGGCGGCGGCATGGGCGAACCGCAGGTGACCGAGCGGGTGGTGAACACGATCCTCGCGGAGATGGACGGGCTGGAGGAATTGCAGTCGGTCGTGGTGATCGGCGCGACCAACCGGCCGAACATGGTCGACCCGGCGCTGCTGCGCCCGGGGCGGTTCGACGAGCTGATCTATGTCGGCGTACCCGACCGGGCCGGGCGCGCGCGCATCCTGGGTATCCAGACGCAGAAGATGCCGCTGGCCGCCGATGTCGACCTCGACGCCATCGCCGCGCGGACCGAACGCTTCACCGGTGCCGATCTGGAGGATGTGGTGCGCCGCGCCGGTCTGTTCGCGCTGCGCGCCTCGCTCGACACGCGCGAGGTGACGATGGCGCATTTCGAATCGGCGTTGGCGGACTCGCGCGCTTCGGTGACGGCGGAGATGGAGGAAGAGTATCGTGCCATGTCCGCCCGGCTGAAACAGGATGCAGTCGCGATCCAGCCGATCGGTTTCATCGCGCCCGGCATGGTCGAGGGACGCGGGCCGAAAGGGTGACGGTATCGGGGACCGGCGAACACCGGTTCCCTTACCGTAACGAAACGGACATTCGTCGCAGCGCGAAACCGATCTGCTTGCAAGTTCGTTGCGCTTTTGCGACGACGCGCTGACCATGGCCTTTCGCGCCATCCGTTCGAGGATTTGCATGACGACGAGTTCCAACGCCGCGACCCGACGGAAGCCGCGCGGCGTACCATCGCCGGCCGGCATCTTCCTGCGCGGCTTCGTGAAGCATCCGGTGATGGTCGGATCGGTCATTCCGTCGTCGAACAAGCTGATCCGCAAGATGCTGGCTCCGATCGACTGGGCCAATGCCAAGGTCGTGGTGGAATATGGGCCCGGCGTCGGCACCTTTTGCCGCCCGATCCTCGAACGGCTGGCGCCCGATGCGCAGCTGATCGTGATCGATACCAATCCCGATTTCATCGATTATCTGAACGCGACGATCCTCGATTCACGCTTTTCGGCGGTGCATGGCTCGGCAGCGGATGTCGAACAGATCGTGGCGGACCACGGCCATCCCCATGCCGACTACGTCCTGTCGGGCCTGCCCTTTTCCACGCTGCCGCCGGGCATCGGCGACCGGATCGCCGCCGCCACTCGCGCCGTATTGCGGCCGGGCGGCGCGTTCCTCGTCTATCAGTTCAACCCGCGCGTGCGCGATTTCCTCGACCGGCAGTTCGCCCGGATCGATCACGACATGGAATGGTGGAACGTGCCCCCCGCCCAATTGTGGTGGGCGTGGAAGGATTGATCCGGTAGCATCCGGCCTCCATGCGCGTTGATCGCCGGATGACCTCCTCACCCGCACCCGTCGCCTGGCTCAACGCCGTCGCGACCGCGACCCCCTCGCACGATATTCACCATGCCTTTATCGGCTGGGCACGTCGTCGGCTGCCCGATCGGGAGGCGAAGCTGTTCGACCGGATGGTCGAACGCTCCGGGATCGGCCATCGCTGGTCGGTGCTGCCGGTCGGCGCCGATGGCGGGTCGCCAGTCGCGCCCGGCGGCTTCTACGCCGACGCGATGCCCGGCACCGCCGCCCGTATGACGATCTATGCCGATGCCGCGCCGACGCTGGCGATCGCCGCGATCGACGCGCTGGCGGATCGGGTAGCGCTGGACGGGATAACCCATCTGGTCGTTGCCAGCTGCACCGGCTTCGTGGCACCGGGCATCGATCAGATCATTGCGGCACGCATCGGCCTGTCGCCGAAGGTCGAACGGCTGCTGGTCGGGTTCATGGGCTGTTACGCCGCCGTCGCCGCACTGCGCAGCGCCCGTCATATCGTCCGGTCGCAGCCCGAGGCGCGGGTGCTGGTCGTGACGGTCGAGCTGTCGACGCTGCACCTGCAACCCGCGACCAGGCTGGAGCCCTTGCTGGCCATGCTGCAGTTCGGCGACGGTGCCGCTGCCGCGCTGGTAACGACAGACGCAGCGGGCTTCGCGATCGACGCGCCGTTTGCCGCGACACTGCCCGATTCGGCCGCGCTGATTCGATGGGACATTACCGATGCCGGCTTTGCGATGCATTTGTCGGGCGAGGTGCCGGGCCGGATCGCGCAGGCGCTGACCAACCCCGATTTCGCCAGCGCGGCGACCGGGGGCCGGGCGTTGTCGGAGGTCGATGGCTGGGCGGTCCATGCCGGTGGGCGGTCGATCCTCGATGCGGTCGAGCGCAGCCTGTCCCTGTCGCCCGATGCACTGGCGGCGTCGCGTGCCGTGCTGGCGGCCAATGGCAACATGTCGTCGGCGACACTGATGTTCGTGCTGGCAGCGATGCTGGACGGACCGCCGGTCTCGAACGGTATCGCGCTGGCGTTCGGGCCGGGCCTCGCCGCCGAGGGCTTCGGGTTCAGGAGCGCGCCATGAGCTTTCCCCGATCGCACGCCGAAGAGGCGATGGACGATCCCGCCCTCGACCCCGCGGTCTATGCGGCGGTGCTGCGCGATCTGGCACAGGTCAATGTCGTGACCATGGCGGCACGGCCGACATTGGGGTTCCTTTCCAACATCGTCGGGCGCGGCGACCGGTTGAAGCTGCTGGACGTCGGCTATGGCGACGGCGACATGCTGCGCCGGATTGCCCGCTGGGCGGCGAAGCGCGGCGTACGGGCCGAACTGATCGGCATCGACCTGAACCCGCGCAGCGAAGCGATCGCGCGCGCCGACACGCCGGACGCGCTACCCATCACCTATCGCACCGGCGACTATGCCGATCTGGCCGGCGAAGGGTGGGACGTCATCGTCTCCAGCCTCGTCGCGCATCACATGACCCATGCGCAGCTGGTCGCGTTTCTCCGCTTCATGGAGGCGGAGGCGTCCCGCGGCTGGCTGGTCAACGACCTGCACCGCCACCGCTTCGCCCATCGCGGTTATCCGCTGCTGGCGACGCTGCTGCGCTGGCACAGGATCGTCCGCGCCGACGGTACGCTGTCGATCGCGCGCTCCTATCGCCCCGACGAATGGCCACCGATCCTGGCAGAAGCGGGGATCGCCGGGGCCGAGGTTCGGCGGCGCTTTCCGTTCCGGCTATGCGTCGAACGCCGGCGCTGATCGCGGGCGGCGGCCCGGCGGGGTCGGTCGCCGCGCTGTTGCTGGCACGGGGCGGCGACCGGCCGCTAGTGCTGGAGCGATCGCGTGGGTCCCAGGATGCGTTGTGCGGCGGGTTCCTGTCATGGCGGACGCTCGAATCGCTGGCGAGCGTCGGGATCGATCCGACGCTGCTGGGCGGCCATGCCGTGCGCCGCGTCGTGCTGTTCACTGCAAGGGGTCGTGCCGAATCACTGCTGCCCGCCCCTGCCATCGGCCTGTCGCGACGGCGACTCGACGCGTTGCTGCTTGATGCCGCGCGGGATGCCGGCGCCCGCATCGAGCGCGGTGTGACGATCCGTTCGGCCGAGGGCACCACGCTCCACACCGGCGATGGCGCGGAAGTGGTCGGCGAGACGCTGTTCCTTGCGACCGGCAAGCACGATCTGCGCGGGGCGATGCGCGATGCAGTGGTGGGTGACGATCCGGCGATGGGCGTGCGAGTACGGTTGGCCCCGTATCCCTCGCTCAGCCGGCTGGTCGGCGATGCGATCGAGCTGCACGCCTTTGCCGGCGGCTATGGCGGGCTGATCTGCCAAGAGGATGGCAGCGCGAACCTCTGTCTGGCGCTCCGCCGCTCGCGCCTCAAGGCCGCGGGTGACCTGCCCGCGCTGTTGCGGGTGCTGGGCGACGAGCTGCCGGCACTGGGCGAGCGACTCGCACATTTGGGCGGCACGCCCGCGATCGATGCCATCGCCAACGTCCCCTATGGCTGGCGCGCGGCGGGTACGGTTCCGGGGGTATATCGGCTGGGCGATCAGGCCGGGGTGATCCCGTCGCTGGCCGGCGAAGGCATGGGAATCGCCATCGCCAGCGCGATCTGTGCGGCGCGACACTGGCAGGCCCATGGACCGGACGGCGCGCCGGGATTCCAGCATGCGCTGCGCCGGCGCCTGCACCGTCCGATCGCGCTCGCGGGCCTGCTGCGGACGCTGGCGGAGCATCCTGTGGCCCATCCGCTACTGCTGGCAGGCGGACGGATGCCGACGCTGGTCGCGGCGGCAGCGCGCTGGACCCGGATCGATTCCGTCAGCCACCGTTCATCCCAGTCCGCCTAGCGCGCGCCATTCCCAATGCGCCGCGCGTCCGGGGCTTGTGCCGCCGGGGGCGGGCGCGGTATCCGGCGCATTCCCATGGCACGCACTCCCCAAAGCCCGCAGCAGCGGTCCGCCGCCGCCCCGTCCCGCTGGTGGCGCATCCTGCGTTGGACGCTGGGGATCGGTGTCGGCCTGGCCCTGCTCGCGACGATCGCCCTGGTCGTCGCGGTCTATAATGCCAAGGCGAACCTGCCGAGCTTCAACCAGCTGAAATCCTCGCCCAACGGACAGATGATCCGCGTGCGCGCGGCGGACGGGTCGATCCTGGTATCGCTGGGGCCGAGCTATGGCGAATGGATCCCCTATGCGCAGATTCCCGCCGCGATGCGCGACGCCATGGTATCGGTCGAGGATCGCCGGTTCCGATCGCATCTGGGCGTCGATCCGGTCGCCCTGGCGCGCATCACCAAGTTCGCGATCGAGACGCGCGGCACCGGTCGCCGGCTGCAGGGCGCATCGACCATCACGCAACAGGTCGCGCGCACCATCTTCCTGTCGAACAGCTACACGGTCGGGCGCAAGTTCCGCGAGATCATCCTGGCGCTGGCGCTGGAGCGGAAATTCACCAAGAACCAGATCCTCGAGCTGTATCTGAACAAGGTCTATTTCGGCGGCGGGGCATATGGGATCGACGCAGCGTCGCGGCGCTTCTTCAACCATCCCGCGACCAGCCTGTCGCTGTCGGAATCGGCGGTCATCGCGGGTCTGGTAAAGGCCCCGTCGCGCTATTCGCCGACCGCCGACGCCGAGGCCGCCGTGGGCCGTGCAGGCGTCGTGCTGAAGCTGATGCAGGAAACCGGCGCGATCACCGCCAGCCAGGCAATGGATGCCGATCCGCAGGCGATCAAGCTCGCCCCCGAACCGCAGCAGAACAGCGTGCGCTATTTCACCGACTGGGCACTGCCGCAGCTGGAAACGCTGATCGACGAAACCGAAGCGCCGCTGGACGTGTGGACCACGCTCGACCCGTCGATGCAGCAGAGCGCCGACACCGCGATCCGTGCCAATGCCCCGGCCGGGGTGCAGGGCGCGCTGGTCGCGCTCGACCGCGACGGTGCGGTGCGTGCGATGGTCGGCGGCAAGGATTATGTCTCGTCGATCTACAACCGCGCGACACAGGCGACGCGCCAGCCGGGATCGGCGTGGAAGCTGTTCGTCTATCTCGCCGCGCTCGAAGCGGGCATGAACCCCGACAGCCAGGTCAACGACGCGCCCGTCACCATCGACGGGTGGAGCCCGCGCAACAGTTCGCGGCGGTTCAGCGGACAGGTGTCGCTCCGCACCGCCTTCGCCTATTCGCTCAACACCGTCTCGGCACGGCTGGGGCAGGAGGTCGGTTTCGCCACCGTCGCCGACATGGCGCGGCGCTTCGGCATCACCACCCCGGTCAACACCCGCCCGGCGATGGTGCTGGGCACGTCCGACGTGCGGTTGATCGACCTGACCCGCGCCTATGCCTCGGTCGCGAGCGGCGGCACGGCGGTGGTGCCCTATGGCATCACCCGCGTCACCGCCAACGGGCAAGTGATCTACCAGCATCAGGTTGACAGCTCGCGCGTGCTGGTCGCCCCCTATGTCGCGCAGCAGATGACCGACCTGCTCCAGACGGCGGTCAACACCGGTACCGGCCGCGCCGCGCAAATCGGCCGCCCGGTTGCGGGCAAGACCGGCACGACCAGTTCCTATAAGGACGGCTGGTTCATGGGCTTTTCGTCCGGCATCACCACCGGCGTGTGGATGGGCCGCGACGATGCGAAGGCGGTTGCGGGACTGCAGGGCGGCACGGCCCCGGCCCGTGCCTTCGCCGCGTTCATGCGTCAGGCAGTGGCCAACCGCCCGGTCGAGGAATTCAATACCAAGGTGACGCTGCCCGAATGGCAGGAGGAGCCGGACGCGGAGAGCTATTATGGCGCGCCCGACGACCGGGTCTATGTCGATCCCGATGGCAATCCGGTCGAACAGCCCGGCACCATGCAGCCCAACGCACCGAGCGACGACGGCGACGAGCCGACCTCCCCGCCCCAGCGCGCGCCCGACGAACAGCTCGACCAGGAATGGATCGACCGTGCGCTGGGCCGAGGCCAGCGGCCGGACCAGCCGCCACCGGCACAGCGCCGCCCCGCACCCGACCGTCGCCAGCCACCGGCCGACCGTTACCCGGAAGAGGACTCCCGCCCATACCAGTGAAGCGCGGCCCCTTCCGCGCGCAACCAGCGGCGGGCCTCGTCGGGGTCGCCCTCGAACAGCTCGGCGACCAGCGCATGGAAATCGGGGCCGTGGTGCATGTGGACGCGGTGGGAGACCTCATGCGCCACGGTCGCGCGGCGGACGAAACCGGGGGCGAGCAGCAGCCGCCAGCTATAGCGGATCGTCCCGTCGCCGCTGCAACTGCCCCAGCGCGCCTTCGGATCGCCGATCGCGACCTTGCTAACGGTGACGCCGGCCCTGGCCGCATAGTGCGTGGTGTCTTCGGCAAGCAACCGCAGTGCCTCCCGCTTCAGCCAGCGTTCGATGCGGAGGGGGAACTGATCGAGCGGGCCGCCGCAGGTCAAAGCCCATTCGTCATCCCCGTCACCACCCACGTCACCCCAGCGCAGGCTGGGGTCGACCGGTAATGAAGCGCCACTCCTCGCCGCAGGAGACCCCAGCCTGCGCTGGGGTGACGCAAGAAACTGGGCTGCAGGCAGGAACTGCACCGTCCGCGACGCCCCTTCCCGCCACACCAGCCGCACCGCGCGATCAGCCACCGGCACCACCGCACCGTCGACGAACGGCCGCCCCATGGGCAGCTTCGCCCGCTGCGCCGCGATCCACTCGGCCTTCTGCCCTGCCCATGCCACCGCCTTGGCCAGCGCCATCCGCTTCGGCACGGTCAGCCGTACACGGCCCGTGGCCGGATCGACCGACAGCCGCGCGACGCGGGCGCGGGGGTGGCGGACGACCTCCAGCCCCTCGATCACAGCGTCCGGTCGGTCAGGTGGTGTTCGAGGTCGCCGACGTCGGTTTCCGACACGGTCCAGCCGCGCGTCGACTGACCGGCTTCATGGACGCTCTCGCGGTCGCCGCTGTTCAGATAATGCCAGTCGGGCAACGGCTTCCCCTCATTGCGCAGCCGATAGGCACAGGTCGAAGGCAGCCATTCGATGTCGCCGACATTGCGCGCGTTCAGCCGGACGCATTCGGGGACATAGGCGTGGCGGTGGCGATAGTCGCTGCACTGGCCCATGCGCCGGTCGAGCAGCTTGCACGCGACATTGGTCGCATGGATCTCGCCGGTATCCTCGTCCTCCAGCTTGTGCAGGCAGCATTTGCCGCAGCCATCACACAGCGCCTCCCACTGCGCACGGTCGAGCGCGGCGAGCGGCAGGTCTTCCCAGAACCGTCCGCTCACCGGACCCACTTCTTCAGCTCGGCAGCCACTGCCTCGCCACTTTCGTCCTGCGGCAGCAGCGCGACCGGCTGGCCCTTGGGGTTCATCAGGATCGCGGTGCGGCTATGGTCCATCAGATATTCGGTGGCGCCGGGCGACTGCTGCTTGGCATAGGTAACGCCGTATGCCCGCGCAGCATCGGCGATCGCCTGCGCACTGCCGGTCAGCCCCACCATGCGCGGGTGGAAGGCGGAAACGAACTTGCCGACCACCGCCGGCGTATCGCGTTCGGGGTCGACCGTGATGAAGATCGGAACGACCTTCGCGCCCAGCTCCGGCGCTTCGCTCTCGAACGCCTTCACCCCCGCCGCGATGTTCTGGACATCGACCGGGCAGACATCGGGGCAATAGGTATAGCCGAAATACATGATCCGCCATTTGCCGGCGAAATCGGTGTCGCGCACGACCTTCCCCGTGGAATCGGTCAGCACGAACGGCCCGCCGATCCGCGCGCCGGCCAGCGGCGGCGTGGCGGCCGGTTCGGGCGCGCTGCCGCAGGCGGCAAGGGCCAGCGCGAGCGCCGGGGCAAGGGTTCGCAGGATGCTGTTCATGGTGTTGCCAGCCATGATCTGATAGGCGACGCCTTGCAAGCCGCGTCACGTCCTTTGGAGCTTCCGCCATGTCCGTCCTCCGCCTCGCCCTCGCCGCCGCGCTGATGCTGCCCGCCGCGGCGCACGCGCAGCAGATGTCGCCGGGTTACCTGTTCCTGAAGGCGATCCGCGACGAGGACGGGAACAAGGTCAACGACATCCTCGGCCAACCCGGTCAGACGATCATCAACACCAAGGACCGCACGACCGGCGAAGGCGCGCTACACATCGTCGCGAAGAGCGGCAACCTGACCTATCTCCGCTTCCTGCTGGCAAAGGGCGCGAACCCCAATCTGCAGGACAATCGCGGCAACACCCCCGCGCTGCTGGCGGTCGAATCGGGGTCGGTCGAGGCGATCAATGCGCTGGCCGCGCGCAAGGCGAACCTGAATCTGGGCAACGGCAGCGGCGAAACCCCGCTGATCCGCGCGGTACAACTGCGCAACCTCGACATGGTGCGGACGCTCCTCGCCGCCGGGGCCAATCCCGACCAGGCCGATGTGATGGCCGGCATGTCGGCGCGCGATTATGCGAAGCGCGACACCCGCACGCCTGCGCTGCTGAAACTGTTCGACGAAGCCCCGACGGCAAAGCCCAAGGCGGCGGTGGCCGGACCGCGCTTCTGACGCGGTTTCCCACAAGGTTATCCACAGGCTGATCCACCGGTTCCCGGTCCGATCCAGCCAAAGAAAACGGCCCGCCTTCCCATCGGAAAGCGGGCCGTTTTCCTGTCGCCGGTAAAGGCGGGATCAGAACGGAACGTCGTCGTCCAGGTCGTCGCCGAAGCCGCCGCCCGATCCGCCACCGAAATTGCCGCCCTTGTTGCCGCCCGAATTGAACCCGCCGCCGCTGCCGCCGCGCGAGCCGCCGCCGCCATAGCCGCCGCCCGATCCGCCGCCGAAATCATCGCCGCCGCCGAAGTCGCCACCGCCACGGCTCCCGCCGCCGCCCTGGCCGCCACCGGGACCATCGAGCATCGTCAGCACGCTGTTGAAGCCCTGCAGCACGATTTCGGTGCTGTACTTGTCCTGGCCGTTCTGGTCCTGCCACTTCCGCGTCTGCAGCTGGCCCTCGATATAGACCTTCGAGCCCTTGCGCAGAAACCGCTCGGCGACATTGGCGAGGCCTTCGTTGAAGATCGCGACCGAATGCCATTCGGTCTTTTCCTTGCGCTCGCCCGAATTGCGGTCCTTCCACGATTCCGACGTCGCGATGCGCAGGTTCACGACCTTCCCGCCATTCTGGAACGACCGCGATTCCGGGTCGCGGCCCAGATTGCCCACGAGGATGACTTTATTGACGCTGCCGGCCATGGCGCACTTCTCCGAGAAAGATACAGCCCGGCTTCCTATGCCAGCGCGCGGCAGGACGCCAGTACTTGCCGCAAGGCCGACACGGGTCCAGACTATGCGCATCAGCGAGGAACCGCGCATGGGCGACGTCATCAACCTCAACCAGTTCCGCAAGGGGCGCGCCAAAGCGGCCAAAGCGCAGGAAGCCGACGCCAATCGCCGCAAGTTCGGCCGGACCAAGGCGGAAAAGGCGGTCGAGGAGAGCGAGGAAGCCCGGCGCAAGGCGCTGCTCGACGGGGCGAAACTGGAGGAGTAGCACCTTCGTAGTGCCCCTCGTCATTCCCGCGCAGGCGGGAATCCATTGCCGCTGACGCTGCTGATAGAGTTGTTATCGCTGCGTGTATGGACTCCCGCCTGCGCGGGAGTGACGAAGCGGACGAAATCCCTATCCCAGCCCGAAGGCGACCGCCGTCCAATAGGTTGCACCCGCCGCGATATAGGCCAGCGCAAAGAGATACCCGATCATCACCAGCGGCCATTTCCAGCCATTGGTCTCCCGCCGTGCCACCGCGATCGTCGACAGGCATTGCGGCGCGAACACGAACCACGCGAGGAAGGCGAGCGCGGTGGCAAGGCTCCAGCGGCCACGCAGCTGCCCGCCCAGTTCCTGCGCCCCCTGTTCCTCGTCCGCCGCATCGATCGCATAGACTGTCTGCAGCGCCGACACCGCGACTTCACGCGCGGCCATCGCCGGGATCACGGCTAGGCTCATTTCATGGTTGAAGCCGATCGGCCGCAGCACGACCTCCAGCCCCGACGCGATCCGACCGGCGATCGAATATTCCGACTGTTTCACGCCTGCCGGTGCGACCGGATAGGAGGTGAGCAGCCACAGCGCGACGGTCACCTGCAGGATGATCGTGCCCGCACGCCGCAGGAACACATAGGCGCGCTGCCACAAACCGATGGCGATATCGCGGATCGAGGGCAGCTGATAGCGCGGCATTTCCATCAGGAAGCCGCCGCCCACCCCCTTGGTCGCGGTCCGGCGCAGCACGAATGCGGCGATGACCGCGCCGAGGATACCGGTCAGGTACAGCACCAGCAGCACCAGCCCCTGCAATCCGACACCCGGCAGCACCTGCCGCGCCGGGATGAACGCGCCGATGATGACCGCATAGACCGGCAGGCGTGCCGAACAGGTCATCAGCGGCGCGATCAGGATCGTGGTCAGCCGCTCCTTGGGATCGTCGATCGACCGCGTCGCCATGATGCCGGGAATGGCGCAGGCAAAGGACGACAGCAGCGGAATGAACGCGCGGCCCGACAGGCCCACCCCGCTCATCAACCGGTCCATCAGGAACGCGGCGCGCACCATATAGCCGGATGCTTCGAGCAGCAGGATGAACAGGAACAGGATCAGGATCTGCGGCAGGAACACCACGACCGATCCGACGCCGTTGATGACCCCCTGCACCAGCAGGTCGCGCAGGAACCCCGCGGGTAGCGCGGCCGTCGCCTGATCGGCCAGCCAGCCCTGCAGCCCTTCGATCCAGCCGATCGGCGCTTCGGACCAGCTGAACACCGCCTGGAACATGACGAACAGGATGGCGAGCAGGAGGATCGGGCCGATCACCGGATGCAGCGCCACCCGGTCGATCCCGCGCGTTACCGCCCGCATCCGCGGCTGTTCGATGGTCGCGGCGCGCGAGATGCGACGTGCCTCGCGCTGGAAATGGCGGATGTCGGGGTCGACCAGTTCGGCCGGCACAATGCGGGGGGCGGCGGCGAGGATGCCGGCCAGCGCCGCGCGCAGCTCGTCCAGCCCGCGCTTGCGCACCGCGACCGTCGCGACGACCGGCACGTCGAGTTCGGCGGACAGCGCGGCTAGGTCGATCTGCAACCCGTCGCGCGCCGCCATGTCGATCATGTTGAGCGCCAGCACCATCGGCCGGCCCAGCGATTTCAGCTGGAGGACGAAGCGCAGGTGATTGTCGAGATTGGTGGCATCGGCCACGACGATCAGCGCGTCGGGCACCCGCTCCCCCGCCTGTCGCCCCAGTACGACGTCGCGGGTGACCGCTTCATCGGGGCTCGACGGATCGAGGCTGTAGGTGCCGGGCAGGTCGACCAGCTCGATCGGCCGGCCATCGTCCAGCGCGAGGCGGCCCGAATGGCGCTCCACGGTGACGCCGGGATAATTGCCGACTTTCTGCCGCGCGCCGGTCAGCGCGTTGAACAGCGCCGTCTTGCCGGCATTGGGATTGCCGACCAGCGCGACCAGAGGTGCAGCGTTCACGTGAAGCGTGCCGTCAACCCGCCAGCGGGGCGACGCGGATCGCGCCCGCGACATGCGCGCGCAGCGCCACCGTCATCCGCCCGATACGGCAGGCGAGCGGTCCACCCGACAACATCGCCCGGTGCAGCAGTTCGATGTCGACCCCTTCATCAAGGCCGAATTCGCGCAGCCGCCGCGCTTCCCCTGGCGACATCCCCTCCCAATCGATCGACGCGACCGTCGCCCGGCAGGTGCGGGGCAGCTGGGTAAGGTGCAGATTGGGGGACAACATTGCGACTAATTAGCAATAAGAGCCGCGAGAGGGAAGCGGATTCTTTGCTGTCCCGCCCGTCCCTTAGACCGCTTTATAGCCAGGGCCGACGCAACATTCAGCGCCCGTCACCAATCATCGTCATTCCCGCGCAGGCGGGAATCTATAGCCACTGACGTTGCGGATGGATTCGTGACGCTGGCACTTAAGGCCTCTCGCCTGCGCGGGAGCGACTATGGGGATGGTGCGGTCGTCCAGGGAGCTGAATGTCGATCGGCTTTAGACCGCCGGGTAGCGCAATCGCCCGATGAAGCGCGACAGGCTGAGTCGCCGTTCGGGATCGCGCGACGACAGGATGCGGCCCTTCAGCTTTTCGAAGCGCATGATCCCGTCGATCCGCCGCGCCAGGAATGCGCGGGTATCGGCATGGCCACCGCTTTCGTCGTCGACGAACACGGCGATGGTGCTGCCATAGACCGCCCCCAGCATCGCCCGCTTGGTATAATGGTTGTAATCGGTCGCGGTATCACCAGCGAGGCGCCAGATCAGGTCGACCGTGCGCCAGCCGAGCTTCGCGGCACGCGCGACATTCTGCGGCATCGCCAGGATCGCCAGCGCGCGGCGCAGCGCCTCGCGCTCGCCCGCCACCGCCGCCAGCCGTGCCTCGACCAGCGTGGTGATCCGTTCGCGAATCTTCATGGCCGCCAGCGCATCGGCACCGACCGCCGCGATCATCCGCCGATCGACCTCGGCGAACCAGGCGTCGATCATCTCCACCGCGCCGCCCGAAAAGGCGAGTCGGGCGACATCGGCGTCGGCGCCGAAGGTCTGCGCGGCCGCCTCCACCGCCTTGTCGCTCCAGCCGTCGAACGCGGCGTTGGCGGCGACCAGCGGCGCCAGCGCGGCGCGCAGTTCGTCGAGCGTCAGGTCGGCAGGTGCCAGCGGGGCCGTCGCGTCGTCCATCATCCCACCTAGCTAGGGCGCGGCCCCATAAACCGCAACGGCGGAACCCACGCCGGCGCGATACGCTATGTCGGCGCTATCGCATGAAAAAGGAATGCCCATGGCCGATACCCGCGACGCGACGCTCTATCGCATGGTCCTGCCCGACCATATCTGCCCGTTCGGCGTGAAGGCGAAGCAGCTGCTGCAATCGGCGGGCTTCACCGTGGACGACCGGATCCTGCGCACGCGCGAGGAAGTGGACGCGTTCAAGGCCGAACATGGCGTCGACACCACGCCGCAGGTGTTCATCGATGGCGAGCGCATCGGCGGCAGCGACGATGTCGAACGCTATCTCGCCGATCTGTGATCGAACCGCCACGCCCCGGCGCTATTTCATTCCCGACGATGGGGTTTGGCCTGCCTTTCGCCGTATAGATCGGCCTATAGGCGGGCATCCGAACCGTCTCCGGGAGTTTTCATGCCGTTCCGTTCGCTGGTCGCCCAGCCCGCCGACTCGCTGCTCCGCCTGATCGGGGCGTTTCGCGCCGATCCCCGCCCGCACAAGATCGACCTGGGTGTCGGCGTGTTCCGCGACGATTCCGGCCATACCCCGGTGATGCAGGCGGTGAAGCAGGCCGAAATGCGCCTGATCGCGACGCAGGACAGCAAGTCCTATCTGGGACCGGAGGGCGACAAGGGGTTCGTCGCGCTGCTCGAACCTCTGGTGTTCGGACGCGACTTTCCGGCCGATCGTCGCTGCGGGCTGCAGACCCCGGGCGGCACCGGGGCGCTGCGGCTCGGCGCGGAGCTGCTGGCAAAGGCCGGCGTGCGCCGCATCCTGGTCGGTCAGCCGAGCTGGGCCAACCACGCGCCGGTCTTTGCCTCCGCCGGGATCGTCGTCGTGCCGCACGCCATGTTCGATATGGACGCACAGACGATCGATCTGCCCGCGATCCGCGCTGCCATCGGCCAGGCGGAGGCCGGCGACGCGATCCTGCTGCACGGCTGCTGCCACAACCCGACGGGCATCGATCCGACGCAGGCGGAATGGCGCGCGATCGCGGACGCCGTCGCCGACAGCCGGCTCGTGCCGTTCATCGACCTCGCCTACCAGGGGCTGGGCGACGACATGGACAGCGATGCGGCGGGGACGCGCATGGTGCTGGACGCGGTGCCGTTCGCCGTCGTCGCCTATTCGTGCGACAAGAATTTCGGGCTGTACCGCGAACGCACCGGCGCATTGTGGGCGACCACGCCGGACGCCGAAGCGCGCGACATCGTGCTGTCGAACCTGCTGGCGCTGGCCCGCGCCAACTGGTCGATGCCGCCTGACCATGGTGCGGCCGCGGTACGGATCGTGCTGGAAAACGAACAGCTCGCCGCCGATTGGCGGGGAGAGCTGGATGCGCTGCGCACGCGGCTGCAGGGGCTGCGCGCCGAACTGGCGACGCTGGGGCGGTGCGGATCGGTCGATCTCGCCCCGCTGGCACGCGGCAAGGGCATGTTCGCGACGCTGCCGCTCAATCCGGCGCAGATCGAATGGCTGCGCGCGACGCACGCCATCTACATGGCCGGATCGGGCCGCATCAACATTGCCGGCTTCGCCCCCGGCGACATCGCCCGGTTCGGCGAGGCGCTGACCGATCTGGGTCGCGCCGGGATCGCCTGATCGTTATTTGTCCGGAGTGCGGCGCGCGCTGACGATCGCCAGCGCCGCCGCCACCAGCACCGCGCCGACCGCATCCATCGGTCCCAACCGCTCACCATAGGCCATCCAGCCGATCGTCGCGCCCACCAGCGGCTGCACCAGCAGCGCAAGGCCGACGACCAGCGGGCTGAGGTGCCCCAGCGCATAGATCATCAGCCCCTGCCCCGCGATCTGGCTGACCAGCGCCAGCGCGATCAGCGGCCCCCATTGCTGCGGCACGATCGTCTCGCCCAGCGCCATCGCCAGCGCCAGCAGCGGCAGCACGCTGGCAACGCTCGACATCGCCAGTGCGGGCAGCGGCGCCATTGTCCGGCGCACGCCGCGCATCGTGATGAAATAGACCGCGTAAAGCACGCCGGCGAACAGGCAGAACAGATCGCCCGCCAGATGGCGTGACGACAATTCCGCCGACCGGCCCATCAGCACCACCCCGCCGATCGCCGCCAGCACCAGCGCCAGCCCCTGCGCCCGGGTCGGCCAGCGCCGCATCGCGATGAAGCCGTACAACGGAAAGATCAGTACCGCGCAGTTGCCGAACAGCGTGGCATTGGCCAGCGTCGTCCGGCGGATGCCGATGTGCCACGACCCCAGATCTGCGGCAAAGGCGAGGCCGCCGATCAGCAGCGGCAGCCACAGCGCGCCCATCCGCGCCATCGCCCGGCGATCGGTCCATAGCGCCATGGCGATCAGTACCGGCAAGGCGAGCGCGATCCGCCAGAATGCGGCGGCGACCGGGCCGGTATCGGCCATGCGCACGAACAGCGGCCCGAACGCCAGCGCGATATTTGCGACGATGACGGCAACGATCGCGCCGCGCGGCGTTCTTGGGGACGGCAAATGTTTTGTTTCAGACGATACCGGCTGCATGGCCTCCCCTACCGCCCTATCTTCCGAACGTCGCCTGCATTTCCATGGCTTCAGGAGTTTTCGCTTATGCCCAGTCTGTTCGACCCCATCACGCTGGGGGATATTCAGGCGCCGAACCGCGTGCTGATGGCCCCGCTGACCCGCGGACGCGGCACGCGCGACCATGTCCCGACCGCGATCATGGCGGACTATTATGCGCAGCGCGCCTCCGCCGGCCTGCTCATTTCCGAAGGCACCGGTATCAGCCGCGAAGGGCTGGGCTGGCCGTTCGCGCCGGGCCTGTGGACCGAGGAACAGGTAGAGGCGTGGAAGCCGGTCACCGCCGCCGTCCATGCCGCCGGCGGGCGGATCGTGACCCAGCTGTGGCATATGGGCCGGGTCGTCCATCCCGATTTCCTGGACGGTGCCGCGCCGCTCTCTTCGTCGGCAACCACCGCGCCGGGCAAGGCGCATACCTATGACGGTAAGAAGCCGTATGAACAGGCGCGTGCCGCCACGCCGGACGACATCGCTCGCGTCCTCGACGATTATTCACGGGCCGCCCGCAATGCGAAGGCGGCCGGGTTCGACGGGGTGCAGCTGCACGCCGCCAATGGCTATCTGATCGATCAATTCCTGCGCGACGGCACCAACCACCGCGACGACGCCTATGGCGGCAGCCCGGAAAACCGCATCCGCCTGCTGGGCGAAGTCGTCGACCGGCTGATCGCCGAAGTGGGCGCGGGACGCACCTCGGTCCGCTTCTCCCCCAATGGCGATACGCAAGGGGTGATCGACAGCGATCCCGCATCGGTATTCGTCCCCGCCGCCCGATTGCTGTCCGACAAGGGGATCGGTTTCCTCGAACTGCGCGAACCCGGTCCCGACGGCACCTTCGGCAGCGCGACCCAGCCGCGCGTCTCGCCCGAAATCCGCAAGGTCTTCGCAGGACCGCTGGTCCTGAACCAGGACTATGACGGGCCGAAGGCGCAGGCCGAACTGGACGGCGGGGTTGCCGACGCGATTGCCTTTGGTCGGCCGTTCCTCGCCAATCCCGACCTGCCGCATCGGCTGGAGCGGGGGGCGACGCTGAACAAGGACGATATGGCGACGTGGTATTCGCACGGCCCCGAAGGCTATACCGACTATCCGACGCTGGAGCGCGAACTGGCCTGACGACGCGTAGATAGCCGGGCGACTGCCCCGGCTATCCGCAGCGGATCGTGGCGCTGCCCTGTGTCCGGCAGCGGGGAGCGCCATCGACCGTCACCATACCCGATCCTTGCGCATTGACCTCGGCCGTATAGCGCGCACGATAATGGCCGGTGCCGGTCCCTTGCGACTGCACCAGCAGCGCATCGATCGACAGACCGGCGGCCTCGACCGTGCCGGGGCCGTTGACCAGAAACTGGCCGTCGCCGCCACGACCCGACAGGATCAGCCGCCCCGACCCGATCAGCATCGCATCGATCCGCCGCGCATCGATCGCGCCGACCTCGATCGATCCGTTCCCGGTCAGCGACAGGTCGATCTGCGCACCCGCCATCCGTTCCACGCGGACCGTCGCCGGCCCCCGCACCGCAATGCCGGTCAGGTGATCGTTGGTCAGCTCGACCACCAGCGGCTCGGTCGATGCCGCGTCGGGACGACCGCGGTCGTCGCGGGCCGGCGCGACGATCAGCGTCTGCCCCTCCACCCGGACATCCACCGCGTCCAGCGCGCGGGGCGATCCCGTCACCCGCCCGCCGATCGACGATCCCGCCGCCACGCGCACCGTGAACGGGCCGTCGACCTGTACCCGGTCGAACCCGGTCAGCATCAGCCGGCGCTCGACCGCCTGCGCAGGGGGAGCGGGCGCTGCCGCAGCCGGGGCGAACAGCACGATGGAAAGGAGCGATGCGATCATCCGCCCTGCATCCCGCGTCACCGACCGCTTGGCAAGCCGGTCAGCCGCAATGCGCCTCCCCGGTGCCGACCCGGCGGATGGTGCAGCGTGCGCCGGGGCCGAGCGTCGCCGATCCGGTGCCGCCGATCGACAGCACCGCCTCCGCCGCCTGCACCTGTCGCGCGTCGATGTCGCCCGACCCGGTCGTCGTCAGCGCGAGCGTGCGGACCGATCCGGCCGCGGCGATCGTGCCGCTGCCGGAAATGGTCAGGCTGGTCCGATCGCCCTGCAGCTGGCCGATGGTCATGTCGCCCGATCCGCCAAGCGTCGCGGCGAACGGATCGCCCGCCTGATCGATGGTGATGTCGCCCGACCCGGACAGGGTGGCGGCGTGGATTGCCGGCATCGTCACCTGGATGCGGGCAGCCTTCTGGTCGACCGCCCATAGCCCCTGTCGCCTGCGCCTGATCCGCAGGACATTGCCATCGCGGCGGATCGCCAGCCGCTCGCGCAGGCCGGCGGGTCCTTCGATATGCACGGCATAGTCGTCACCCCGCCGCACCTCCACCGAGTCGTCGCTGTCGAGCGCGATCGCGTCGAAGTCCTGCACGCCGGACAGCTGCGCGCGTTCCGCCGGGGCGGGCGCCAACGCATCGCCGCCACACGCCGTCAGTGCCAGGCCCGCCACGATGATCCACCGCCGCATCGCACCCTCCATGTATTGGTGTATTAATACAGCATATTGGATGGGCTGGCCATGGTCGATTTTCGCTTGAGGGTTGTCGTCCTGAAGCAGGCGGACACCAAATCCAGCAAAGTCGGAGAAATTACCGTCGTCGTCGGGGTACCGGGCCAGATCGCCTTTCAACATACTGGACGATCGCTACCCCCCCTCCTCACTTCCGCGCAGGGACGAGTCCCCATGCGCCAACGTCGCGGATCCAGCAGATACGGCAGCGGCTATGAATCCCCGCCTGCGCAGGAAGGACAAAATCCGCAATCGGCGCTGCATGTCGATCGGTTACAGGCCGGATCGAGTGACCCTCGACAGCCCGTTACACCCCGGGTTCGGCGCCTCGCGCAACAGCGCGACCGCCCCAACGCCCTGCCAACGAAAAAAGGGCGACCGTCGCCGGCCGCCCCTCCTCGATCAGGTAAAGATCGCCACGCCGATCAGGCGGCGGTCTTTTCCTTGTTATAGATTGCCGCGGCGTCGCGCAGGATCTC
>CAJYRU010000336.1 GCA_913777295.1 uncultured Sphingomonas sp.
GTCATCGGCGAGGGCGAGCGCGACGAGGCACCGATGCTGTTCATCGGCGAGAAGGTGGGCCTGGGCAAGGGACCGGAGATCGACATCGCGCTCGATCCGCTGGAGGGCACCACCATCTGTGCCACCGCCGGTCCGAACAGCCTTGCCGTGCTGGCGATCGCGGAAAAGGGCGGCCTGCTGAACGCACCCGACGTCTATATGGACAAGATCGCCTGCGGTCCGGGCTATCCCGCCGGAATCATCGACCTCGACAAGTCGCCAACCGAGAATGTGAAGGCGGTGGCCAAGGCCAAGGGCGTCGATCCGCATGACATCATCGTCTGCGTCCTGAACCGCCCCCGGCACGAGGCGATGATCGCCGAGCTGCGCGCGGTCGGTTGCGGCGTGATGCTGATCGGCGACGGTGACGTGGCGGGCGTGATCGCGACCAGCGACCCCGACACCACCATCGACCTGTATATGGGACAGGGCGGCGCGCCGGAAGGCGTGCTGGCCGCCGCCGCGCTGCGCTGCACCGGCGGGCAGTTCAAGGGGCGGCTGGTATTCCGCAACGACGACGAACGCGCGCGGGCGGCCAAGTGGGGCGTGACCGATCTCGACAAGCAGTATGACCTGACCGAACTGGCACGCGGCGACTGCATCTTTGCTGCGACCGGGGTCACCGACGGCTCGCTGCTGAAGGGCGTGAAGCGGATGCCGGGCAAGATGACCACCGAGAGCGTCGTGATGCGCGCCAGTTCGGGCACGGTACGCTGGGTGAAGGGCGAGCATCGGCTGTAAGGGCCTTGCCAGCCACCGTACCCCCGCGCAGGCGGGGATCCAGGGTTCCACGCGCAGCGTTGCGTTGTTGGCTCTGGACCCCCGCCTGCGCGGGGGTACGTGCGTGCGGATTCTCCTGTCGCGCAACCCCGAGGGTTCACGCCGCGTTCAATGCGCCGACCCTAGACCACGCGCCCAACCTTACGGAGAATTTTCATGCGCCCGTTCGCGCTTGCCCTCGGCACCGTGCTGGCTGCCGCCCCCGTCGCCCTGCACGCACAGGCGCCGCAGAACGACCTCGCTTCGGTCCAGCGGCATCTGGCGGCGACGCAGACGATGACCGCGAATTTTTCGCAGACCGACCGTAACGGCCGGGTGCTGACCGGGCAGCTGACGTTGAAGAAGCCGGGCAAGATCCGCTTCCAGTATGAGAAGGGCGTGCCGATCCTGCTCGTGTCCGACGGCAAGTCGCTGTATTTTCTGGACTATCAGGTCGGACAGAAGCAGCGCTGGCCGATCGGCAATTCGCCGCTCGGCATCCTGTTGAACCCCGAACGCGACGCATCGAAGTTCGCGCGCGTGGTCCCGTCGGGCGATCCACGCATCGTCAGCGTCGAAGCCTATGACCCCAAGCGCCCGGAATATGGCCGCATCACGATGATCTTTGCGCGACAGGCCTCCGCCCCCGCCGGATTGATGCTGCAGGGCTGGGTCGCGCTCGATGCGCAGGCGAACCGGACGACGGTGCGGCTGACCAACCAGCAGTTCAACGTTCCCGTTGCCGACAACGCCTTCCGCTTCAACGAACCGCGCCGCACGCGCCGCTGACGCGACGGACCGAGCGGTGAATTCCAAAAAATACGGGTAACGTTCATCCTGGCGACAGGTTTGTCATCCTATTGCTGACTTCGCGGTGTTGGAGCGCGTCCGGGATTTTCCCCCCTGTTGCCCGGGTCTCCAACGCCCGCCTGCGTGACCAACGCTAGGTCGGCCCTCGCTCCATGCCCCCGGAGCGGGGGCCTTTCCTTTTTCCGGCCCGCCACCATCTGGCGCGACCGCATTTGCGGCGATACAGGCTGTGGCCATGGACACGCTTTCGGTCGCTTCGTGGAACATCAATTCCGTCCGCTTCCGCATGGACATCGTCGAGAAATTCCTGCGCGAAGCGCAGCCCGACGTGCTCTGCCTGCAGGAAACGAAGGTGGTGAACCAGGATTTCCCGCACGATCCGCTGCGGCGGCTGGGCTATACCCATATCGCGATCAACGGCCAGCGGATGCACCACGGCGTCGCGGTGGTGTCGAAGGTGCCGCTGGCCGAGGATGACCGGCTCGACTGGCAGGCCAATGGCGAGGCACGGCATATCGGCGTGCGGCTGGCCAACGGCCTCAGGATCGAGAATGTCTACATCCCGGCGGGCGGCGACGTGCCCGATCGCGAGGTGAACCCGAAATTCGGCCAGAAGCTGGATTTCATCGAGCGCATGACGGAGTGGTCGGCGCGCCTGTCGGGCATACCGACGCTGCTGGTCGGCGACTTCAACACCGCGCCGCTGGAAAGTGACGTGTGGAGCCACAAGCAGCTGCTCGACGTGGTGAGCCACACTCCGGTCGAGGTCGAGGCTCTGGCGCGGTTACAGGCGGCGAACGACTGGGTCGACCTGGGGCGGCATTTCATCCCTGCACCCGAGCGACTGTTCACCTGGTGGAGCTACCGCGCGAAGGACTGGGCGGCATCCGACCGCGGGCGGCGACTCGACCATATGTGGGCGAGTCGCGACGTGGCGGCGAAGGCGACCGCGCACCGCGTACACGAAGCCGCACGCAGCTGGCTGAAGCCCAGCGACCATATCCCGATCGTGACCGAGTTCGCATTTTGAGCGAGACGCGTGACGTCGCCCGCGCGATCGATGCGTTGCGGCGTGGCTGGGCGATCGCGATTCATGCGCCGGGTGAGCCGCCGCTGACGCTGCTGCCGATCGAAACCGCCGATGCCGCGCGGCTGGAGGCGTTCGATCCGGGACGCGACGCGCATATCCTGTTGTCGTTCGGCCGGGCGGAAACGCTGCGCATCGTCAACCAACGCGCGGCGGCCGAACCCGATCAGCCGGTATCGATCCGGCGTGAGGCATGGACCGACTTCGCCGCCGCGACCGCGCTGGCCGATCCGCAGCTCGACCTCGCCACGCCGATGAAGGGGCCGTTTCGCGGGATCGAGTCGCCCGCGCCGGCCGCCGCCGCCGCCGCGTTGCGCCTCGCCCGGATTGCCGGGCTGCTGCCGGCCTTCATCGCGGGCGGCACGGGCGCGGAGGTGACGATCACCCCGGCGGCGATCGACTCGCATGAGGATGCCAACCGGCTGGCGATCGTCGCGCGCGCAAAGCTGCCGGTCGCAGGGGCCGAACATAGCGAGATCGTCGCGTTCCGCACCCCTGATGCGGCAGGCGAGCATGTCGCGTTGGTCATCGGCCAGCCCGATGGCAATCCGCCGCTGGTCCGGCTGCACAGCGAATGCCTGACCGGTGATGTGCTGGGCAGCCTCAAATGCGACTGCGGGCCGCAGCTGCACGCCGCGATCCATGCCATTTCGCAGGCGAGCTGGGGCATCCTGCTGTACCTGCGGCAGGAGGGGCGCGGGATCGGGCTGGTCAACAAGCTGCGCGCCTATGCGTTGCAGGATCAGGGGTTCGACACGGTCGACGCCAATACCCGGCTGGGCTTTGCGATCGACGCGCGCGATTTCGGCGTGGCCGGGCGGATGCTGTCGCTGCTGGGTCAGCGGCAGGTGCGGTTGCTGACGAACAATCCGGCCAAGGTCGCCGGACTGGAAGCGACCGGCATCGGTGTGATCGAACGTGTCGCCCACCAGCTGCCGTCCAATCCGCACAACGAACGCTATCTGGCGACCAAGCGCGACCGGACCGGGCATCAGTTGTAAGGCCGTCTCCGTCACTCCCGCGCAGGCGGTAGTCCATAGGCGCTGTCGTAACGAACCCGGGGCGACCGCAGCGTATATGGATTCCCCGCCTGCGCGGGAAATGGCGATGTTGGATTGGCAGTATCGGCGCTACCGGCTCTCCGACTGCAGATAGGCGATCAGGTCCGCCCGCTCCATCGGGTCGCGCACGCCTGCGAACGCCATGCGCGTACCGGGTACCACCTGCATCGGCGCGGCGAGCCATGCGTCCATCCGCGCCGCGTCCCAGCGTCCGCCATGATCGATCAGCGCCTGGGTATAGCCGAAGCGCGGGTTGCTCGCGACGGCACGGCCGATAATGCCGTGGAGATTGGGGCCGGCCAGCGCCTGCCCGCCCGCGCCGATGGTGTGGCACGCGGCGCACTGGCCAAAGGCCCGCCGCCCCGCGCCTGCGTCGGCGACGCGGAGCAGCGCGGTCAGATCGGGGTTCGGCCCGGCGCTGCGCAACCGGCCGGCACGGTCTGCATCGCCGCCGCCGCATCCGGCCAGCAGCAGCGCCGCGCCCAGCGCCAACCGCCGCATCAACGATTCCGGCGCAGGGTTTCCCACGCGATCCGCTGCAACGCGACCGCCTGCTGCCCGGTCAGGCCCAGCTCGGCGGCCGAGCGTTCGCTCGCGCCCAGCCGCCGGACGTCGTAACCGGTCACCCGGCCGAAGATGGTCAGCGCCTCCAGATAATAGCCGGCGGTACTGCCATGGTAATGATCGTCGGCCCACAGCCCCAGCTTGCCCGGATCGATCCCGTCATACGGGTTCGCATCGGCGATCCCGGTCGCGATCGCGCGGTTCCATGCCGATCCGACGGGAATCGTGCCCGACAGGCCGCGCGTGGTCCGCACCACGCGACGATTGGCGGCGGCAAGGTCCTGCGCCATCGCCGCGATCGCCTTGCCTGACCAGCGGCTGCCCGGACGATAGGTCAGGTCGGCGCGCGACCACGTCTCCACCAGCTTGACCGACGCCTGCGGATTGCGCGCGTGGACCAGCGCGGCCAATTGGCCGGCCGCGATGCCGTGCCGCGTCGGATCACCGGGGTTCTGCGCATCCAGTGTCGGGTAGCCCTGCAGGATCACGACATCCCACCGCCGGTCGATCGCCGCGCGCTTGTTGGCATAATGAAACGCCAGGTCCTTGCCCGGCGACGTTTCGAGCGACACGGTCCAGTCCAGCCCGGCCTGTTCGGCAAAGCTGCGGAACAGCGCGGGCACTCCGCCGATACCGTCATGGTTGAGGTCAGTCACGCTGTCCGGACGATAGCGTTCGACCGGCGACCCCGCGCCAAAAGTGAAGCTGTTGCCCACGAACAGGATGTCGCGGGCCGTGGCGGGTGCTGCAAGCAGCAGCAGGGCGGCGAAGCCGGAGAGAAAGCGAACCATCCCCGCGCTATACCGGATCAACGCCGGACGGCCCACCCCGCCGTCAGGCGGCGGCGGCCGCGAACTCGCTGCGCAGATCCTCGATCGTCGCGGTCAGGTGGCGGGTCAGCATCGCGTGAACCGCGTCGGCATCGCGCGCCAGCCACGCCTCCAGCAAGGCGCGATGTTCGTCCTGCGCCCGGCTGCCGCGCCCGGCCGGCCGCAGATGCGCGACGACATAGCGTTCGGCCAGCACCGACAGCCGCTGGACCAGGTCGATGGTCAGGTCGCGCCCCGCCGCCGCGACCAGCGCGGCGTGGAATGCCCGGTTGCGCGCCGCCGCGTCGAGCAGGTCGCTCTCCCCCGCCGCCTCCAACCGGTCGAACGCGGCGATCGCCGCCGCCCGATATTGATCGTCGGCATGGCGTGCGGCATAGGCCGCCGCACTGGGTTCGACGGCGATGCGCAGTTCGTAGATTTCCTCGGCCTGCAACGCCGACATCGGCCGCACGGTATAGCCGCGATTGGCCTGTCCCGCGACCAGCCCCTCCTGTTCCAGCCGGGCCAGCGCCTCGCGCAGCGGAATCTTGCTGACACCCAGTTCGCTGGCCAGCGCATCCTGCCGGATCGGCACCGTTTCGGGCAGCGCGCCGCTGACGATGCGCTCGCGGACGATTTCGAACACGCGATCGGACAGGGTTCGAACGACGATGGTCACGCTGCATTCCTTGTGCGAACCGGTCCGTTGCCGGATCACGGGGAGGGGGCGCCCGTCACCGGGTCATTCGAAAGTAGTACATATTCAAAAAATACTAGTGCAAGCAATCCCCTAGTGACAGCGGTTACCCCGATGCGGCGTTCGCGCGTGTTGCACGGCTGGGCGCATCGCCGCTTGCCGCGCGCGGGGCGGCGTGGAACGGTCCGCGTCGATGGTTGCATTCCCCCGGTCGGTCCTGTTGTCGCTGCTGCTGCTGTCCGCCTGTGTCGGGGGCGAGCGCCGCGACGCGCCGCCGCCGCCCCGACCGGTGACACCGCGCCCGTCCGGGCCGGTAACGCTGTCGGGACAAACGCCGAGTGACACGCAGCAATGTTTCGCCGACCTGTCGAAGGCCGAGGTGCGGTTCAGCCCGCTGCCCGACCGCGATTACGGGTCGGGGTGCGTCGTGCTGGGCGCGGTGCAGCTGCTCGACATCGGCGTGCCGGTCGCGGGGCTGAGGGCGATTCGCTGCCCGGCCGCCCGCGCGCTAGTCGGCTGGGTCCGGTACGGCGTACGTCCGGCCGCGCGCCAGATATTGGGCAGCGAGGTCGTGAAGATCGACAGCTACGGCACCTATGCCTGTCGCGGCATCATCGGCGGCGGGCCGCGATCGGCGGGGCGGGTATCGGAACACGGCCTCGCCAATGCCGTCGACATCGGCGGTTTCACCCTGGCCGATGGACGGCGAATCGTGCTGGAACGCGACTGGAACAGCAACGACCCGCAAGTCCGCGACTTTCTGCGCATCGTGCATCGTTCGGCGTGCAAGCGGTTCGTCACCACGCTCAGCCCCGACTACAACGCCGCGCACCGCAACCATTTTCATTTCGACATGGGCGGACGGCCGCTCTGTCGCTGACGTATCGCGCTTGCCGCCTACAAAAGCCGTGCTTACAACCTTGTCACCTATGACCGATACAAAAGTACCGTCCCGCGTGTTCCGCGGGGCCAAGCAGGAAGCCGAAGCCGCCCGCACGCAGCTGTCGACCCCCCAGACCGAACATCCCGCCTATCGGCTGGCGTTCCAGGACATGGAATTCCTGCTGCGCGAGGATCTGCGCCCGGTGCGGTTCCAGCTCGAGCTGCTTAAGCCCTCGCTGCTGCTCGACGAGGCGAACATCGCCTCGACCTTCGTCATCTATGGTTCGGCGCGCATTCCCGAACCCGAAAAGGCCGAGATGCTGCTCGACCTGGCACAGGACGACAAGTCCCGCGCCATCGCCGAGCGGATCGTCGCCAAGTCGCATTATTACGATGTCGCACGCGAACTGGCCT
This sequence comes from uncultured Sphingomonas sp., assembly GCA_913777295.1. GTDB lineage: Bacteria > Pseudomonadota > Alphaproteobacteria > Sphingomonadales > Sphingomonadaceae > Sphingomonas. The sequence continues at coordinate 7,123 of CAJYRU010000336.1, forward strand.
TCAACGCCAGCCAGTTCCCCGACGACGTCAACGGTAAGCGTCACTTCGTCGTGTGTTCGGGTGGCGGCCCGTCGATCATGGAGGCCGCGAACCGCGGCGCGAACGAAGCCGGTGCCGAATCGATCGGCCTGAACATCGTCCTGCCGCACGAACAGGCGCCGAACCCGTACGTCACCCCGGCGCTGTCGATGCAGTTCCACTATTTCGCACTACGCAAGATGCACTTCCTGCTGCGCGCCCGCGCGGTGGCGGTGTTCCCCGGCGGCTTCGGCACGTTCGACGAGAGCTTCGAGCTGCTGACGCTGATCCAGACCGGCAAGATCGAGCCGATCCCGGTGCTGTTCTATGGCCGCGAATTCTGGGACCGGGTCGTCAACTGGGACGCACTGGTCGAAGAGGGCGTAATTTCTGAACGCGACCTCGACCTCATCACCTTCGTCGAGACGGCGGAGGAAGGGTGGAACGTGGTCAAGGCGTTCTACGAGAACCGCAAATAGCTGTCTTGCCGCATCGCCATCCGTGATGGCGACGTTGGCGACACAAGAAAACGGCGCGGTGGTTGCCCACCGCGCCGTTTCGTCTTGCAGGCGACCGCCCGGTCGGGCGGCCCGCCCGATTACTTCTTTTCCTGGCCCGAGGCGCCCGACACGGCCGAGCCGGCCGAACGCAGGTCCTTGCCCGCACCGTTGACGGTGTTGCAGGCGCCGAGCGATACCGAGGCGGCCAGAACGAGGCCGAGGGCGATCTTCTTCGTCACGTCGTTTCTCCCATTCAAAAAGAGATGCGGCGGGCCGGATACGCTAACCCGCCGCGTTACACTCAGCGTAACCGACGACGGGTCGCCGTGGTTGCACCGAAACCTGCGGCCGCCGCACCGATCAACAGCGCGAAGACGAGAATGAACGAGGTGCCGGCGGCGGCACCGGCGGCCTTGTCGGTTGCCGACTTGGCGGTGGCGACGGCATCGTTCTTGGTCTGGACGAACTGCTGCTTGGCACGCGTCACCTGGGCCTGCGCCTCTGCGCGGCTGATCTTGCGCTGGGCGGCGACCACATCGACGATGCGGCTTTCGGCCTGCTGGCCCTCGGCACCGCCACGGGCGAGCGCGGGCAGCTGCTTCGCGATCTCGGCCTGCGCCTGTTCCGGGGTCATCTGCGCCGGATCATTGGGCGCGTCCGACAGGTACGCGGCGGCTTCGCTGCGCACGTCGCGTGCGGCGTCCTTCACGTCGCCGGCATCGACACCGGCGGCCGAGGCGGCGACCGGAGCGACCGACGCAGCGGCACCGACGGCGCTGCCGGCCGTACCGGCAACCGCGCCGACCGTGCGGAACGCACCGCCGATGATGCCGCCGACCGCCGAGGTCAGCAGGTAGAGCGTCAGGATCAAGGTGACGCCCCATACGACCAGGCCATGGACCAGTGCGTCGAAGCGTTCATGCACCCCCGCGACCCGCGCGGCGGCATAGCCACCGGCGCCCAGCGCGATCACCGTCGTGATGAGCCAGTAGATGCCCGCACCGATGCCGAAGCCGGCCGCCCCCGGCGTGGTGCCCTCGACCGGATCGACCATCGTCAGCCCGATTCCTGCGCCGAGGATGCCCAGCACCAGCTGGATCGCGACCGCGATGACCACGCCGGCGAACACCGCCCCCCAGGACAGCCGCGTCGCGGTCTTGCCCAGGCGCGTCTCATCGATCGGCGCGAGGCCGTTGGTAATATTGGTAGCCATGGTGTCTCCTGTTGAACTCCTGCGGGTCGGGGCGCCGGATCAGCGCCGTTCCGTCCCATCCTCCGCTGCGTCCGGCTTCGTGGCGTCCGGCGCCTGTTTCTGTTTCGCCCCGTCGCGGCGGGCGGTGTCGTCACCGATCAGCGTACCGATCGCCTCCAGCACCGACGCCTTCGCCTTTGCGGCGGACGTTGCCTGCTCTTGGGGAGAGCGCTTCTTGTCCTGTGTCATGGTGCGGCCTCCTGTTCCGTTGGCCGGTCGTACGTGTCGCCATCGAAGCCCCGCGCCCGTGCCCAGGCGACGGCGGCGATACGGCGATTGACGCCGATCTTGGCATAGATGCGCGCGACATGGTTGCGCACGGTGTTGCTCGCGACGTCCAGCGTCCGCGCGATCGTCTTATCGTCATATCCCCGACAGATCAGCGCCAGCACCTCGCGTTCGCGCGGCGTCAGGTCGTCGAGGCCGGGACCGTCGTTCGCTGCCTGCGGCGTGCGCAGCCGGGCCAGCTTTTCCATGATCGACCGGCTGAACCAGCTGGTGTCCTTCATCACCGCCTCGATCGCCTCGACCAGTTCCAGCTCGGTCGCCTTGCGCTGGGTGATGTCCTGGAACGCCCAGAGCACGCAGGCATCGTCGCCCAGGCGGATCGCCTCGGTCGAAATCAGGCAGTCGATCATCGCACCGTCACGAGCAAAAATGCGCGCCTCGTGTCCGCGCAGGTCGTGGCCGGTATCGATCGCTCTTTCGATGCCGTGGCGGATCTCGCTGCTTTCCCACAGTTCGACCTCGCCCAGCGGGCGGCCGATGATCTCGTCGGCGGCATAGCCGGTCATCGCGGTGAAGCTGGCATTCACCTCGCACAGCAGATGCCCGTCGCGCGCACCGATCGCCATCGGCACCGGTGCCAGCTGGAACATCCGGGTGAACCGGTCCTCGCTGTGGAGCAGCGCGGCCTGTGCGGTGCGACGCGGTTCGAGGTCGGCGAAGGTGAACAACATGCACGGCTGTTCGCCCATGTCGATCGGCTGTCCTGCGACGATGACCAGCCTGGTCCCGCCATCGGGCAGTTCCAGTTCGGCCTCCATCTGCGGAATGGTGCGCCCTTCGCCCAGGCGCTCCTTGGCGAGGTCGCGCCGGTCGGCATGACGCAGGACGTCGATGTCGTACACCGTCTTTGCCAGCACCTGATCGCGTTCGAACCCGGTCATGTCGAGGAACCCCTGATTGACCTTCACGAAGCGCAGGTCGCTGAGGCGACAGATGACGGCGGGCGCCGGGTTGGCGTTGAACGATTGTTCGAACCGGTCCTCCGCCGCATAGCGTTCCGACACGTCCTGCACGATCAGCACCAGACAGGCCGGTTCGCCATCGTCGCTGTCGTTCAGGACAAGGCTGCGCACCTGATGGACCCAGCGCGGTTCGTCTTCGCCCGCGATGGTCACTTCGACCACCACTTCGGAAAAACGGTCGCCCGCCACCACCCGTTCCAGCGGATAGTCGTCCGCTTCGAGCCGGTGGTTGTTGCGATACCGCAGCTGGAACCGCGCACGATATTCCTCGACCGTCGCGCCGAGGTCGGCGAGGTCGCCGACCCCGTGCATCGATAGCGCGGCATCGTTCGCCCAGAGCAGACTCTGGTCGGGATCGATCAGGATCACCCCTTCGTCGAGGCCCGCGACGATCTGGCGCAAATGGCGCAGATCGGCGGTTTCGCGGAGGGACTTGAACGCAGCCTCGTCCATCGCGCGATCAGCCGCGACGCCCGTGCAGCAGCCAGGCGAGGCCATAGCCGATGATGGCGGCACCGGCGGCCCACAACAGCGGGCTGTCCTCGACGGTGCGCTGCGCGACTTTGCCACCCCTCTGCGCCTGGTCAGCGACCTGACGGCCGGCGGTCTTCAGCTTCGCGCGGGCTTCATCCGCCAGCGCGGGGGCGCTGTCGATCGCATCCTCAATGATCGCGCGGACGCGACCATAGCTGTGCTGCGCACCGCCCGCGACCTGATCGACGATGCCGTCGGCCTGCAGGCCGCGATGGTCGACGACGTCGCCGACGGTTTTTTCGACCTTGCCGGTGGCGTAGCGGACACCGCCTTCGA
>CAJYRU010000337.1 GCA_913777295.1 uncultured Sphingomonas sp.
CCCACGTCTTTGCCATCTTGCCGAAGCCGAGGCGACGACGCCGCCCCTGAAAGACGGATGACCGGCGTCGCGTCGTCGTCACCGATCGAACGCTGCGGCTCTGCAAGCGCATGCCTAACCCATCGCACCGCTAAATCGATCGCCGCATCGCTCACGCGTTCAGCGATCAGGCCAATGGCGATCCCGGCCAGGACATCGCCCGCATAATGCGTTCCGCGCGGCACCTGTGCGACGGACACTGACAGTGCCGCACCACGAGCAGCGACCGCATGATTTGGATATGCTCGCGCAATCGCCTCTCCGACCGCGACCGCACCGGCGCTGTGGCCAGACGGGAACGAATTGTCCTCGTGACGGTCGCTATCACCTTCCCGCACCCGTGGATCATCACCGTCTTTCGGGCGCCTGCGGTCGATCCCGGCCTTGATCCCGCTCTTGGCCCACGTGGCAAGCGTGTGAGCCGCCAACATCCTGAAGCCCGTGCTGGTAAGGCGCGGATCCCGGCGCGCGACACCCTCTGCGACCGCGGCGGCGCAGATTATCCGCATCTGCGGCTGATCACCCATCTCGCTGGCGGCACCGATCAACCGCATTGGCCAGCTGTCGCGCTCGCCATTCACCTCAGAAGTGATTTTGTGGTCGGCCTTTTCGGCAGCGGTAGGTTTGCGTTGCCCATCCATGGCCGTTCAACACATGGATCAATCCTTTGGTCCGCTGATTGGCTAAGGAACGGGAAGATCTGCTCCCTCAGCCCCCCGCGCCTTTCGCCAGGCGGACACCGACGCCGCCGGAAGTCGATTTTTGATCCGCCCCGATCAGCGTGACGCCAGCGGAAGCCAGCGCGCCGGACAAGGCCTCAAGCGAAATGTCTGCGATCGGATTGCCACCCTCGTAGCGGCGCACTGTCGCCACACCGATACCAGCTCGGTCAGCAAGTTCTTGAGCGGACCAACCTAAAAGGGATCGCGCGGCCCGGCACTGCTCGACGGTCATCATGTGATATTTATTAGATCACTTTGAGCTTGATTACCAGAAATACCGGTGATATGAAAGCTATCAGTCAGCCGAGATGGGGCATCCTACCTCCCCACCCCGGCCTGACCACAACCGATCTATTGAGGAGATCGACTATGGCTACTGCCGCGCATAGCATCCTTGCGTCTGCCGTCCAGACGGCGGACTGCATCAACGCCCCTACCCCTGCGAATGACACGGCCCCCTGTTGGACGACCGACCGGCGTGCGCGTGCGATCCTGGCGACCGTTGCCGCTCATCCGCCCCATGGCGAATGGCTCCGCCCGCGCTTCGGCAACACGGTCGACGAGTACTGGACCTATGTCGGCTATCGCTTCGACTGCCTGACGGCGATCCGGGACGCATACGGCCAGAAGGCGCTGGAGCATTACCACGCCACCGGCAACTTCGCGGTGTTCAGCGCCTATTGCGACGCCCCCAACGTCAACGATGCAATTGAAGCGGCTCGCGAAGCCGGGCGGGAGGGCTGAGCAATGGCCAGCTATGCAATCGCGGCGACCGTGACCGACCCCGTCACGGCCATTGCCGACATGTCGCTCGCGATCGAGCGCGTCATTGTCACGATGAACAACGCCAACAGCGAACTGATGGAGCAGGTGGTCGGACGGCTGAATGACCCGGCATCGCCGATGCATCATGCCGCCTTTAGCGCGTGGTGTACGCACCAGATCGCCTCGGAGAAGCTGGTCGAGATCAGCACGGTTCTCGATGAGGTGGAAAGCAGGCTGTTGACCCCGCCGGACAAATCGCAGGCACAGGAAGCCGAGAATGCCGAATGGCATCGCGCGCACTCGGCTTGGACCGAGGCGCACGAAACCGTCCGCCGATACAATGTGACGCCGGGCGGCGTTCCAGGCGAGACGATGAACGCGGCCGTCCGGATCGAGCGTGAAACCGTCTATCACCTCGCTGCCGCGCCAGCGCCAAACCGCGCCGCCGTGGGCATCAAGATCAACGCCTTGCTCGACTATCTCCAGGACTGCGCGATCGACGAGGCCGCGTTGCGGACGATCGCAGCCGACGCATTGCGGGCGGAGGACTGAACCATGGCTACCGAAACCACTCGTCGCGCCCTGTTCGGGGGCGCTGGTCTTGTCGCGCTTTCCGCCGCCGTCCCGGCCGTCGCATCGACCGTGGCCGCCAGTTCGGGCGTCAGCCCTGACCTGGCTAAGCTGATCGCGGTCAGCGAGGAGGCCTGGCAGGTGTCGGAGGACCACGACAATCTGGTCCTGAAACCCGCCGATGCGACGGCAAAGGCGCTTGCATCCCAAATCCCGCATGTCGCGGTCGACATTGACGGCGATCCTTACTGGACCACTGCGAACCCGGGTGCGGTCAACGTCGCCCGTGGCCTCGTCGAACGTGATCCGGCGCGCAACCATCCCAATAGCGCCGGACTGCGCCGTCTGGTTGCGGCCGATCTACAACGGCAGCGTCACCGCACCCGTATCCATCGCGACACGGGCCTGACTGCTGCGGTCGATCGCAGCAATGCACTGAACGACGCCTATGCCGATGCCGAGGCGGCCGTTGCGACGCACCCGGTCAGCACCGTCACCGACCTGCATGCGAAGCTGGCGTTCATGATCAAGAACGACATGGGCGATGGTCGTGATTGGCTGGAAGAGATCGCGGAAGACGTTGCCCGCATCGCGAATGTGGAGGGCCGCTGACATGTCGACCACCAGCGAAACCTTCTGCGCGCTGCTCGACGCCTCTGACGCCGCCAGCCGCCGCTTCAACAGCCTGCCGTCCGACTTGGAGGAACAAGACCCCGTCACGTTCGAGCGGGAGGAACAGGCGGTATGTGCAGCATCGCATGACGCAGACCTTGCCGAACCAACGACCTGGGCGGAATTTACCCGTCTGCTGGAACACATGTCGTATTGTGGCGCCAGCGCCATTGATGACGACAATGCTGCCCGGCTGTTGGCTCATGCGAAGCGCCTCAACGGGGAGGGTCACTGACATGGCCGTCCTCCCCCGCCCCACGTCCTTCAACCCAACCGCCTGGCTCCACGCCCTTGTCCAGATCGGCGGCGGCTATGCGCTGACGTCCGACCGCAAGCTGTGGCTCGTCATTCAGGACTGCCCATCGGATGACCTGACACCGCTGATGGCGCAGATCGTCGGGTATCCTGATCGAGCCGAAGCGGTGCGAC
>CAJYRU010000338.1 GCA_913777295.1 uncultured Sphingomonas sp.
CGGCGCTGTCGCCCACGATGGAAGAAGGCACGCTGGCCAAGTGGCTCGTCAAGGAAGGCGACACGGTCAAGTCGGGCGACATCATGGCCGAGATCGAGACCGACAAGGCGACGATGGAATTCGAAGCGGTGGACGAGGGCACGATAGCCCAGATCCTGGTCGCCGAGGGCACGGATAACGTGAAGGTCGGCGCGGTCATCGCGATCCTCGCGGCCGAAGGCGAAGACGTCGATGCCGCCAAGTCGGCGCAGCCTGCGGCTGCGGCATCGGCACCGGCCGAGCCGAAGACCGAGGAAAAGCCGACTCCGGCACCCGAGGGTACGTCTGACCAGCACGCCGAAACCGGCGCGCGCCAGCTGTTCGACGCGGCGGAGCAGGAAGGCGAGGCCGATCCGGAAATCCCGGCCGGCACCGAAATGCTCAAGACTACGGTCCGCGACGCGCTGCGCGATGCGATGGCCGAGGAAATGCGGGCCGACGACCGCGTGTTCGTGATGGGCGAGGAAGTCGCCGAATATCAGGGCGCGTACAAGGTGACGCAGGGCCTGCTGGCCGAGTTCGGCGACCGTCGCGTCATTGACACGCCGATCACCGAGTACGGCTTTGCCGGCATCGGCACGGGTGCGGCGATGGGTGGGTTGCGGCCGGTCATCGAATTCATGACGTTCAACTTCGCCATGCAGGCGATCGACCACATCATCAATTCGGCGGCGAAGACCAACTACATGTCGGGCGGCCAGATGCGCTGCCCGATCGTGTTCCGTGGTCCCAACGGCGCGGCGAGCCGCGTTGGTGCGCAGCACTCGCAGAATTACGGCCCGTGGTACGCCAGCGTTCCCGGCCTGATCGTGATCGCGCCCTACGACGCGGCCGATGCGAAGGGCCTGCTGAAGGCGGCGATCCGCTCGACCGATCCGGTCGTCTTCCTCGAAAACGAACTGATGTACGGTCGTTCGTTCGACGTGCCGAAGCTCGACGATTTCGTGCTGCCGATCGGCAAGGCGCGGATCATGAAGCCGGGCAAGGACGTGACGATCGTCAGCTATTCGATCGGCGTGGGCCTCGCGCTCGAAGCGGCCGAGAAGCTGGCGGAAGAGGGCATCGATGCCGAAGTGATCGACCTGCGCACGCTGCGCCCGCTCGACACCAAGACGGTGCTGAAGTCGCTGAAGAAGACCAACCGCCTGGTCGTGGTCGAGGAAGGTTGGCCGACCTGTTCGATCGCGTCGGAAATCGCCGCGGTGGTCATGGAGCAGGGTTTCGACGACCTCGACGCGCCGGTGCTGCGCGTGACCAACGAGGACGTGCCGCTCCCCTATGCCGCGAACCTCGAAAAGCTCGCCCTCATCACCAGCGACAAGGTCGTCGCGGCGGTGAAGAAGGTGACCTACAAGTAAGGCATCTGTACCGAACGGCAGAAGCAGATGGGGCGGGTATCGCGCAGATGCGATACCTGCCCCATTTTTGCGTTTCGGCTATTCGGCCGGTGCTGTTGTCTGCTGGTCAGGGGCGGCGGCGGTTGACGGAACTGCGTTTGTCTGACGACGTATACCCTGCTGCAGCGGCTGGGCGTATCGTCAGGTCGTAAAGCGATCGCAGGTCATGCGGTCGGTGACAGCAGGTACCGGATTCGTGATGCCCGAGCTAAATTCGCGATTATCTCGGACGATGAACGACGCGACCTGTTTGAGCTTGCGCGCGCTGACAAAATACTCGCTGATAAGGGGAGTGTAATCGTAGTTTATTTCTACGAAAATGACGCCTGAATTGGGCGGTGACTTCACTGCCATCCCGTCACCCATCCCTTTGAACGAAGTTCCCGCGATTCCCCCTGCGCCCTCGTTGCCATAGCTCGAACCGTAGTCCGCATTACGCTTTAAGCCGACGCAGCGCTGCCAATGTATCCATTGCTCCCCGTTCTTCATCTCCAAGCTGGAGATTGTAATACGGCCATTCGTCGTAAGTTGCAGCGCTGCCGTCTGAAGCCGTATTCCTTCGATGATATCGTTGATATCAACTTCGCGTATTTGCTGCGTTGCCATGTTGGTATCAACGCCGACACGTGAGCCGTTGTCGGCGAGCGTCAGTGCAGCCTGACTCAGTTGAAGCTGGCGAACGCCAAAGTTGCAAAGTTCTGCGGCATACAGGCCGATCGGCAGCACGACTGGCAATGCTAGAGCAAATTCGAGCATCGCCACGCCGCGACGATTGTCACGCACTCGACGCAATATTTTGTAGGAGGTCAACTGCATATCGTCTCCGCAGTAGTCGTTGACTGCGCACCATAGGGCTGGTTCTTGAGCAAGGTCTGCGCCTCAATGGTCTGTTCCGGGGGTAGGCCCATAAGGCCGTACAGCGGAAACAGCCGCGGATAGGTTATGCTTATCCTATAAAGGGTGATGTCGTTCGCGCCGCCTTGGCCATCTTGGCTTGGATTTGCGTCCCAGTTGCGATTTCCATTTACATCGGAATAGCACTCGCCGACGTCATATTGCCCGTTGTGGTTGCTGTCATCGAACGGTTCGCCGCGAACTTCGCCGAATGCCTGGTAGTGCTGTCTGCTGCTTTCCCAGCGCAGACCCTTCGCAATCACGCGTACCTGCGAGACGACGACGTTGTCGATTGCGGCGGTCGAGGTTCCGGAGGCATTACCCTCCAGTGTGGCACGACGTCCTGCCAACTGGACTGCGCCGTTCAGGATCGACTGCGCGTAGGAGCGATAGCACAAGTCGAACAGGCCCATCAGCAGTAAGAGCATCACGGGTGCTATCAGGGTGAATTCGATAATCGTCGCGCCACGGCGATCTGATGCAATCCTCCGGATCATCGGGAAACCCGGAGCTTGGCGATCTGTGCTGCGATGTTGCTGAACGTCTGGTTCAACTGCGCAGCGTTGTTCGCCTGGAACGATCGACCGTCGCTGGCGCAATCGGACAGCATTTGGCTTAGCGAAGTACCGAACGCGATCACCCACACGGTGATGTTCTTGCGTTTGGCTACCGTGCAAAGCGCCGACAGTCGATTCGCGACGATCGTGTTCTGATCGGTATCGGTCGGCATGCCGTTGGTTCGGCGCTGATCGATCGCGGACAGTCCATAGGCATCATAGGATATGCGTTTGGTATCGGTGTCGCCGTCCGTCATGAAAATTAAGTGCCGCGAAATGGCGCTGCCATTCGGTGCGGACGCGTTTTCTGAAGCGAACAGGCCGGTCGGCGACAGCAGGCGGGTACCCCACAGAAAACCGATATCGTGATGGGTGAAGCCACCGGGCGTCAGTCCGTTGACATAAGACTCTACTTTCGAACGTGTCAACGAGGCGAGCTTCGCAGCCGGTGATGGACACGGCGCATTATAGGCGCTGTTGAAATCGTTGATGTTCGGATAGCTCGGATTGGTACCCGAGTTGCTGCCTTGATTGTTGGTATTGATGGAAGCGCTGGTCAGACCGGTGAAGCTGTTCCGCACATAGATCATCTTGGGCAGCCAGGGTTTCCAGCGAGTTTCCGGATCAGACGTCGGCACCATATCGACATCAAGGTCGTAGGCGGCAGTCGGTATCGTTGTGTAGCTAGTCTGCTTGACTGTCTGCCGTTCCTCGATACACGCGTTCGCCGCGTTCCAGGTGATATCGCTGCGGTACCCAAAATTGTTCGCGATCTGCTGCGGCGGCAGCGTGCCACCGGCCATGGTTGCGCCGCTTCCCTTCAACGACGAAACATTGACCTTAACCGGCTGGTAATTCCACCAGTATGTCGTCGAGGTTGTCGTGGTCTGCCTACCCTTGTTGGGATTGGGGCTGCGCGTCTCTGTGCGGCGTTGCGTATAGTCGCTATATTCGGTGGTCGTGATCACGCATGTGCCGTTGGTCACACGAGCCGAATATGCCTTTCCATTGATGACCTGCGTCAGGGTTCTGGTCGCGGATCCAGAAGGGCTGCTCCAGTCGGTATAGGTCGACACGGTGCGGGTCGTACTGGCTGGTGCGAAGCAGTTTTCCGGAGCGCCGGCGGAAGTGGTGGATACTGCCGTTCCGCCAATCTTGGCCCACGAACCATAGGTGTAAACATAATCGTTGTTGTCGGTTGACGTCGATGTCGACGTGGTTGTTTTATCCGGGATTCGCGATTGATAGGTCGCTTCATCGACCATCCACTCCGGCTTCAACAACATGCCGACGTTCACGTTGCTCGAGTAGGGAACGAAGCCATATCGAACCTGCGTACCGGTCCGTTTCGCGGCTTCTACCGTGTCGTAGAAGTTCAGTACTGAACTGCGCAACGATGTAATCTTATTCTGCAGGTCACCCGGATTGGTGTCGGTCATCGACCCGGTGGTATCGAGAACGAACATTACATCGAGGTTTGGTATCTCCAGCTTGGCTTCGCATACGACGTTCAAGGTGACCGGCGCCATCCCCATCATCTTCGTCAACGTCATCGGGACCACTACCGATGCGGTGCCGGCAACCTGGTTCTCGGTAGTCTTTACCGGTACGAACGACGGCGGTTGCGATCCCAGCATCCCGGTCTTGAAGTTGTTGCCGAAGAACGCTTGGGCCTGTTGATAGGCGTCCGTATTGAAATCGGTGCCGTCCATCGTCTTCCGGCCAGCCAGCACGCCTGCGTCGCATGCCTGCTGCAACCGCACCTTCACATAATAGACGCGCGCGGTGTCGATCGCCGATCCGGCGATACCGACCAGCGGCACCAGCGCGATGGCCATCATCGCCAGCGTATTGCCGCGACGATCGCGCGCCAGCCGGCTGAGGATGCCCCCGGCCCGTACCTTGTGCTGCCCGCCCGCCGATCCGTTCATGCCCGCCCAGTCCATTCGCCATGGCACAGGAGTCGCACCCTGCGCATATCACAGGCTTTCATGCCCGAACGGGGTTGACGGAAGTTTAAGACGCGGGCTGATCGCGGCAATGCACCATGATCCCGAACGTGGCCTCGCACTGGCCTATGCTCCCGATGACGGCCGCCGCGCCGCGCTGTCCGCGTTGCTCGCGCTCGATGCGGCGCTGGGCGATGTCGTGCGATCGACGACACAACCGGCACTGGGGCAGATCCGACTGGCGTGGTGGCGCGAACAGCTGGTGAAGCTGGATACTGCCGCGCCCCCTGCAATGCCGGTGCTGGAGGCACTCGCCGCCGATGTCCTGCCGCGGGGCGTCGCCGGCGCGGCATTGTCGGCTATCGTCGATGGGTGGGACGTGCTGATCGAGGAAGAGGCGTTGGACGACGCCGCGCTCGAACGGTTTGCGGACGAGCGGGGCGGGCAGCTGTTTGCCCTCGCGGCGGCCGTGCTTGGTGGAGATGGGGCGGTCGCCCGGCGGCTGGGGCGGGGCTGGGCGTTGTTCGACCTCGCTCGCCATCAGAGCGACGAGGCGGTTGCCGCGCGTGCGGACGTGCTGGCGCGCGCGGCGCTGGCCGGATCGCTCGGTGGCGTTGCGCGATCGCTGGGGATGCTGGCGCTTTCGGCCCGGCTGGAGCTGGCGGGCGTGCCGCAGGGCGGGCCTAAGCGGGCGGCACGGCTGATGTGGTTCGGGCTTGCCGGACGCTGAGCGCTGGCGTGTAACGGGTCCGGCAACGGGGGAACGGGCGATGTGGCGATTCTTGGCAGGGGTTGGGTCGGCATTGGCGCTGGTCGCGGCGGGACTGTTCCTGTTCCGCAGCGATGCGGCGACCGAGAAGCTGCCGCCTCCACCGCGGGCCGTGGCGGCAACGGCGGAAGCGGAAGCGCCGCCGGTCGACGATCCTCCCGCCGCGACGCCGCGCACGCGCGAACAGAAGCGCTTCGATCGCTACGACAAGGATCGCGACGGGCGCATCACTCGGGACGAATATCTGGCGTCGCGGCGCAAGGCCTATGCCAAGCTCGATACCAATGGCGACGGGCGGCTGAGCTTCGACGAATGGGCCGCCAAGACCGCGACGAAGTTCGTGACCGCCGACAAGGGGCGCGACGGTGCGCTGGACGCCGCCGAGTTTGCGACGACGGCGGTCAAGCGCAAGCCCGCTCGCCGGATCGAGTGCCCACCCGCCGCGCCGGCTGCGGACGAGAGTTGACGTTCACGTCAACGTAAACTAACTTCGGCGGCATGGCAGCATCTACCGCCCTGACCGCCGAGTCGACCGAGGCCGATCGTTTCTCGATCACCGACCTGTGCAACGAATTCGGCGTCACCGCGCGGGCGCTGCGCTTTTATGAGGATGAAGGGCTGATCGCGCCCGAGCGGCGCGGCCTTGCCCGCATCTATTCGCAGCGCGATCGCGCGCGGCTGGCCTGGATCCTGCGCGGCAAGCGCGTCGGGTTCAGCCTCGCCGATATTCGCGAGATGATCGACCTGTACGACATCGGCGACGGTCGGGTCGTGCAGCGGCAGGTGACGGTACAGAAGTGCCGCGACCGGATCGCCCTGCTCGAGAACCAGCGTCGCGACATCGACGCCGCGATCGCCGAACTGGGCGACTTCGTGGCGACGATCGAGGCGCTACCCCATCAGAGTGCCCCGCAAGAGGGCATTGTTTCGGAGAAGGATTGACCCCATGCCCAGCTATACCCCGCCGGTTCGCGACACCCGCTTCATCCTCGACCACGTACTGAAGATCGGCGACCATGCCGCGCTGCCCGGTTTCGCCAATGCGACGCCCGATACGGTCGAGGCGGTGCTGGAAGAGGGCGGGCGCTTCGTTTCCGAGGTGCTGTTCCCGCTCAACGCATCGGGCGACCAGCAGGGCTGCACCCGTCATGCCGATGGCAGCGTGACGACCCCGGACGGGTTCAAGGACGCCTATCGGCAATTCGTCGAATCGGGCTGGGGTACGCTGTCGGCGCCGGAGCAGTTCGGCGGGCAGGCGATGCCGCATGTCGTGGCGACTGCGTTCGAGGAGTATCTGATCTCCGCCAACATGGCCTTTGCCATGTATCCGGGGCTGACCCACGGCGCGATCGCCGCGCTGCTGGTGAAGGGCAGCCCCGAACAACAGGCGATGTATGTGCCCAAGATGGTGTCGGGCGAATGGGGCGGCACCATGAACCTGACCGAGCCGCAGTGTGGCACCGACCTCGGCCTCATCCAGACGCGCGCTGTGCCGAACGACGACGGGTCGTGGGCGATCACCGGTACCAAGATCTTCATCTCGTCGGGTGAGCATGACCTGACCGACAACATCATCCACCTCGTCCTCGCCAAGACGCCGGGCGCGCCGGAAAGCTCGAAGGGCATTTCGCTGTTCGTGGTACCCAAGTTCCTGGTGAACGAGGACGGATCGCTGGGCGAACGCAATCCGGTGACCTGCGGATCGATCGAGCACAAGATGGGCATCCACGCCAATTCGACCTGCGTGATGAACTATGACGGGGCGAAGGGCTGGCTGGTCGGCGAGGAGATGAAGGGCCTTGCCGCGATGTTCATCATGATGAACGCGGCGCGCCTCGGCGTGGGCCTGCAGGGGCTGGGCGTGGCCGAGACCGCGTACCAGAACGCCGTCATCTATGCCGGCGACCGGCGGCAGGGGCGGGCGCTGACCGGGCCGGCGCAGCCGCAGGAAAAGGCCGACATGCTGTTCGTCCATCCCGATGTTCGCCGGATGCTGATGGAGGGCAAGGCGCTCACCGAGGGGCTGCGTGCGCTATGCCTGTGGGGGGCGTTGCAGGTCGACCTGGCGCATATGAGCGAGGATGCGGCAACGCGCGAACTGGCCGACGACCTCGTGTCGCTGCTGACCCCGGTCATCAAGGGCTATGGCACCGACAAGGGCTATGACGTCGCGACCAATGCGCAGCAGGTCTATGGCGGCCACGGCTACATCGCCGAATGGGGCATGGAGCAATATGTCCGCGATGCCCGGATCGCCATGATCTACGAAGGCACCAACGGCGTGCAGGCGATGGATCTGGTCGGGCGCAAGCTGGCGCAGAATGGCGGCCGGGCGATCCAGCATTTCTTCCGCATCGTCGGCGAGGAAATCGCCGTCGCCAAGGGAGCGGATGCGACCCGCGACTTCGCCGAGCGGCTGGAGCGGGGCCTGAAGGACCTGCAGGCGGCGACCATGTGGTTCATGGCCAACGGGATGCAGAACCCGAACCATGTCGGTGCGGGGGCGCACTCCTACATGCACATCATGGGCATCGTCGCGACGGGCCTGATGTGGCTGCGGATGCTGACGGCGGCCGAAGCGCTGGCCGCGTCGGGCGAGGGCGATCCGGCGTTCATCGAGGGCAAGCGGGTGACTGCGTGCTTCTATGCCGAGCGGATCATTCCGGACGCGAGCGCGCTGCGGCGCAAGATCGAGGGCGGGGCGGATGCCGTGATGGCGCTCGATCCGGCATTGTTCGCGCGGGGGTAAGACATACCCCTGAAACCGTCATCCCGGCGAAGGCCGGGATCCATGGACGGGGTGTCGCGGAGGCGGTGCGCTACCGCTCGCGTCGCCTATCCATGGATCCCGGCCTTCGCCGGGATGACGTCACAGTAGTGGTAAGCGCTTATTTCTCGCGTTTCTTGCGATGCGTCTCCAGGTCCAGCACCGCCGAATCGGCGCCTTCGGGCAGCAGGCCCAGCCGCCGGGCGACTTCCTGATACGCTTCGACTTCGCCGCCCAGGTCGCGGCGGAAGCGATCCTTGTCGAGCTTTTCGTTGGTGGTCATGTCCCACAGGCGGCAGCCATCCGGGCTGATTTCATCGGCCAGGATGATCCGGCTGAAGTCATTGTCCCAGATGCGGCCGAATTCGAGCTTGAAGTCGACCAGGCGGATGTTGATCGCCGCGAACATGCCCGACAGGAAATCGTTCACGCGGATCGCCATGTCGGCCATCTCGTGCAGTTCGTCCTGCGCCGCCCAGCCGAAGCAAAGAATGTGCTCGTCCGACACCATCGGATCGCCGAGCGCATCGTCCTTGTAATAATATTCGATGATTGTGCGCGGAAGCTGCTGGCCCTCTTCGATGCCCAACCGCTTGCTGATCGATCCGGCGGCGACGTTGCGCACTACGACCTCGATCGGGACGATCTCGACCTGGCGGATCAGCTGCTCGCGCATGTTCAGGCGGCGGATGAAGTGGGTCGGCACGCCGATATTGCCGAGCAGCGTGAAGACATGCTCGGAAATCCGGTTGTTCAGCACGCCCTTGCCGTTGATCGTGCCCTTTTTCTGGGCATTGAAGGCGGTGGCATCGTCCTTGAAATACTGGATCAGCGTACCCGGTTCCGGACCCTCATAGAGGATCTTTGCCTTGCCTTCGTAGATCTGGCGGCGGCGAGCCATGCGATTCCCTTCAACGAAATGGCATGGGCCAGAGCGTCGCGTCCAGCCCCCTGCGGAAAGCCGCCGCATAGCGGAAGGGGCGCGGTCGCGCAATCAGCCCGCGCTCGTCGCGCGCAGCGGCCGCAGATACCGGACCCTGCGCCAGACCAGCAGCGCGAGCAGTGCGAGCAATAGCGGCGGCAGGGCAACGCCGATCAGCGCAAGGGCGGTGCCGATGGTCCAGCGCGCCGAGGCGACGGACAAGTCCGCGGCGCGGGTGAACGGCGATGCGGCATCGAACCCTCGGATCGCCCGGCCGGAGCGATAGTTGAATACCACTGGCGTTGTGGCCAGCGCGGCGCGCTGTTCGACGATCGCCGCGGCGGCGTCACGTTCCGATCCTGTCGCTGCGCCGCGTTGCCGTTCCAATTCGGCGCGCGCTTCCCGGGTGGCGGCACCACTGCGCGCGTCGATCGCGGCACGATCGGCGACGGCGGCATCGCGCGCCCGGACCAGCTGATCGATCTTCGCACCGGCATCTTCGCCGGTAATTTCGGATTGGAGCAGCATCCCGTCCGCGGCCTCCACCCCGCGGATAGCGTCCCGGCCGAAGCTGCGGGCCAGTTCAGGAGCAAGCGAGAAGCCGAGCATCGCCGAAATGTCGTTATCCTCGCCGCGGGTATAGCGCATCGCGGTGATCCGGCAGCGCGCGACACTTAGCCGTTCGCACCCGGCGGCATGGGCTTCCTGCACTGCCGCGATCCGTGCCGCGGGCAGGCGGAAGCCATAGTGATAGTTGAACGCGACGCCCGGCGCGGCGGTACCCTCGACGCCCGGTGCGGTGGGTTCGGAAGGATCGTCCGGTACCTTGCTGCAACCCGCCAGCATCACGAGGACAATCACCAGGCGCGAATATCGCATATGCCACTACCGCCACAATTAGGCCTTAAATGTGGCAACAATGCGGCAAATGGTCAATTGGAGTATTGGGTCTGGCAGTCCGGTTCGGTAGATGCATCGTGGCTATGGTCCGGCATGGCGGAATCTGCCGAACAGCCGGTCGCACCGTATCGCGACCGCTCGGTCCATTCGGGACATGGTTCGGGATGCATCGGGAAAGGTGCTTGCCGGGACATGCCATTCCGTCAATTCTGCAACGCTTGCCGGAAAACGGCGCTGAAACGGTAATATCGTATAATAAATTTGTACGTTCTCGGATGGTCGGTTAAAAGGCGATGGGGAAGGGCAGCGCTATCCCGAAGGATGGCGGCAGGGGGCGTGCAACGTGGGTAGAATTCGTACGATCGAGCGTGACAAGCTGCTGGATGCCGCCGAAGCGGTGACCATGGAAAAGGGACCGGCGGGCCTGACCATCGCGGCGGTGGCCGAACGGATGGGCATCACCAACGGTGGCGTGCAGTACAGCTTTCGGAGCAAGGAATCGCTGATCGCGGCGATGTTCGAACGGTGGCAGCAGGAATATGCCGAGCATATGATCGAGCTGGGCGCGCTACCCGATGACGAGGTTTCCCGCATCCGGGCGCATATCGCCTATGGTGCGAATTATGATGACCGCTCAAAGCGCGGTGCGCCGACGCTGCTGGTCTCGCTGCTCAATTCGCCGCAGCATATGGTACAGGTGCGGCGCTGGTATCGTAACCGGATGGATGCGATCGACGTGTCGAACGACGAAGGGCGCTGGCTCCGGCTCGCCTTCGTCGCGATGGAAGGTGCGTTCCTGATGCGCCTGTTCGGTCTGATTGACATGGAGGGCGATGAATGGCGCTCGATCGTCGCCGATGTCTGGTTGATGTGCGACGGAAAGCTGCCTTCGGGACAGGCGGAGGCGGGGCGGCAGGCCGCCTGATCCCGGTTCGTTCCATTTCGCCCCTCGCGGGGGGCGGCTTCCCCTGCTATCGCAGGTGCGATGGCAAGTGATCTGACCGACCCTAGGACGCCGATCGGCGTGTTCGATGCACCGTTCGACAGCGCGCTGTCCGAACGATACCTCGTCTATGCGCTGTCGACGATCACCGCGCGATCGCTACCCGATGTCCGCGACGGGCTGAAGCCGGTACATCGCCGCCTGTTGTGGGCGATGCGGCTGCTGAAGCTGGACCCGGCATCGGGGTACAAGAAATGCGCGCGCGTCGTCGGCGACGTGATCGGCAAATATCACCCGCACGGCGACCAGTCGGTCTATGACGCGATGGTGCGGTTGGCGCAGGACTTTGCGCTGCGCTATCCGTTGGTCGACGGACAGGGCAATTTCGGCAATATCGATGGCGATAACGCGGCGGCCTATCGCTACACCGAAGCGAGGCTGACGCAGGTCGCAATCGACCTGATGGCTGGCCTCGACGAGGACGCGATCGATTTCCGTCCGACCTATAATGGCGAGGAGCAGGAGCCGGAGCTGTTCCCCGGCATGTTCCCGAACCTGCTGGCCAATGGCGCGAGCGGCATTGCGGTCGGCATGGCGACCAGTGTGCCGCCGCATAATGCCGCCGAACTGTTCGACGCCGCGATCGTGCTGGTCGATCAGCCCGAGGCGGATGATTCGGCAGTGCTGGCGCATGTGCGCGGCCCCGATTTCCCCACCGGCGGCATCGTCGTCGATTCGCCCGCCGCAATCCGGGAATCCTATGCGACCGGGCGCGGCGGCTTCCGCGTCCGCGCCCGGCACGAGATCGAGCGCGAAAAGGGCGGCGGCTGGCAGATCGTCGTCACGCAGATCCCCTATGGCGTGCAGAAGGGCAAGCTGATCGAACAGACCGCCGCGCTCATCAACGACAAGAAGCTGCCCATCCTGACCGATGTCCGCGACGAATCGGATGCCGAGATCCGCATCGTCCTCGAACCGCGTAGCCGGACGGTCGACCCGCAGGTGCTGATGGACGGGCTGTTCCGCCTGACCGACCTCGAAACGCGGGTGCCGCTCAACCTCAACGTGCTCGACAAGGACCGCACCCCGCGCGTGATGCCGCTGCGCGAGGCGTTGAAGGCGTGGGTCGATCACCAGTTCGTCGTGCTGCGCCGGCGCAGCGAACATCGCCTGGCGAAGATCGCCGACCGGATCGAACTGCTCGATGGCTATCTCGCGGCCTATCTGAACCTCGACCGGGTGATCGCGATCATCCGGACCGAGGATGAACCAAAGCCCGTGCTGATCGCCGAGTTCAGCCTGACCGACCGGCAGGCCGAAGCCATTCTCAACATGCGGCTGCGCAGTCTGCGCAAGCTGGAGGAGATGGAAATCCGGGGCGAGCGGGCGAAGCTGGAGAAGGAGCAGGCGGAATTGACGCTGCTGCTGTCGAGCGAGGCGCGGCAGCGGACGCGGATGAAGCGCGACCTGACCCGGATGCGCGACCGCTATGGTCGGGATACGGCGCTGGGCGCCCGGCGTACCACCGTCGAGGAAGCTGCCCCGGCGCGCGAAATTCCGGCGGAAGCGATGATCGAGCGCGAGCCGCTGACGGTCATCCTGTCGCAGCGCGGCTGGGTACGGGCGCTCAAGGGGCATGTCGACCTTGCGTCGGCCGATACGGCGCGGTTCAAGGAAGGTGATGGCCCTGCCTTTGCGTTCCACGCGCATACGACCGACAAGCTGCTGCTCGCGACAGATGGCGGGCGGTTCTATACGCTGGGTGCCGACAAGCTGCCTGGCGGGCGCGGCTTTGGCGAACCGGTGCGGGCGATGATCGACCTCGACGGGGAAGCGCGGATCGTCGGCCTGGCGCGCGCGGCGGCGTCCGAACGGCTGCTGCTGGCGGCGACCGACGGGCGCGGGTTCATGGTGCGGGTCGCCGATGTGCTGGCCGAAACCCGCAAGGGCAAGCAGGTGATGGCACCGCGTCCGGGGGCAAAGCTGAAGGTCGTCCGGCCGATCGCCGCCGATGACGATTACGTCGCGTCGATCGGCGACAACCGCAAGCTGGTGCTGTTCCCGCTGACCGAACTGGCGGAGATGGCGCGCGGGCAGGGGGTGCAGCTGCAACGGTTCCGCGACGGCGGCCTGTCCGATGCGCGGACGTTGCGCTTCGCGGACGGCCTGCACTGGACGATGGGCGGCGAAACCGGACGGATGCGGACCGAAAGCGACCTGTCCCCCTGGCGCGCGGCGCGGGGTGCCGCCGGACGGATGCCGCCCAACGGCTTTCCGAGGGACAATCGTTTCTGACGGGCGTTTCTGACCGTAGCGCCGGTGGTTTCAGACGGTCTTAACCTCCGTCGTGCATAGCAAGGGCGATGGCGTTCGGCAGGCAGATACTTTCGGCATTCAAGTCGCAGGCTTCCCCGCTCCCCGGGGCGGGGCAGCGGCCGTCGCTTGTCGAGCCTTTACCAGCACCCTGCCCCTCCGCCGGCGATCCGCGCGAAGCCGTCCTCGACCTCTTGCCGGTGCCGACGGCGATCGTGTCCGCGAACGCCGGGACGATCGTGTTTGAGGCGGTCAACGGCCCTTTCCGTGCCGCCGGCTTCACTGCCACGGACGGGCAGGCGGCGTTGCTGCAGGAAATCGGCGACCAGGTGCTGGCGTTCTTGCTGTCGACCGATACCCGGCGGCGGATGGCGCTGCGACTCGGCGATGCCGTCGACAGCCGGCACTATGACGTCACGCTTGCTCGGCGTGAGGAATCGGTCGGCATCCCACGATGCATGATGTCGCTGGTCGACCAGACCCCGGAACAGCGCACCGAAACCAGCCTGCGTCGCGAGATGAATACCGATTCGCTGACCGGCCTGCCGAACCGCACCGGGTTCGGCGACCTGGTGGAGGAACAGGTCGCGGGCGGGGATCGCGCGCGTTATGCGGTACTGGCGATCAACCTCGACCGGTTCAGCCGCGTGAACGCCTGCATGGGTTCGCTGTCGGGCGACGAATTGCTGATCTCGGTCGCCCGGCGCCTGAAGGGCGTGCTGCGCAGCTGCGACGTGCTGGCCCGGACCGGCGGTGATGAATTTGCGGTGCTGCTCGGCCTGCGCGACGGCGCCGACGATGCGCTGCAGGCCGCCGGCCGGCTGCAGCAGGCACTGGTCCAGCCGTTCCAGCTGTCCGATTTCAATATCCGCGTGGAATGTTCGATCGGTATCGCGCTGGGCGAGGATGCCGAGGCCGAGGCGGAAGACGTCATCCGCCACGCCCAGTTCGCGGTGAAGCGGTCGAAGCGCACCGGCCAGACGGAAGTCTATCGCCCGCACCTGTTCGACATCGTACGCAGCCAGTTCTCGATCGAAACCCGCTTGCGCCATGCGTTGGAGGACCGACAGCTCCAACTGGCATTCCAGCCGATCTGCGACCTGTCCAATGGCCGGATCAACAGTTTCGAAGCGCTGGCCCGCTGGCGCACGCCGGAGGGGGAGAATATCTCCCCGGTCGACTTCATCCCGGTCGCCGAGGAATCGGGGCTGATCGTGCCGCTGGGCCGATGGGCGATGGAAGAGGCGGGCCGGACGCTCGTCGAGTGGGACCGGATGGCTGGCGGTGATTGCGGCGCGCGGATGGCGGTCAACCTGTCGGCCGTGCAGTTGCAGCGCGACAATGTCGAGGCGATGTTCGCCGAGATGCTGGCGCAATATGGCTTGTCCGGTGATCGTTTCACCATCGAACTGACCGAGAGCGCGTTCGTCGTCGACCCGGACCGGACGCTGTGTACGATGCTGGCGCTCAAGGAGATGGGCGCGCAGATCGCGATGGACGATTTCGGTACCGGTTATTCCAACCTCGCCTATCTGCAGAAACTGCCGATCGACAAGCTGAAGATCGACCGCAGCTTCATCACCGGGATGCTAGCCGATCGGGATAAGGTGGCGATCGTTCGTGCGATCCTGAGCCTTGCCCAGGCGCTGGGCCTGCGCACGACGGCGGAGGGGATCGAGACGCAGGAGCTGGAACACACGCTGGTCGCGCTCGGCTGCGCCTTTGGCCAGGGCTATTTCTATTCGCGGCCGGTCGATGCCGATGCCGCTTATGCGTTGCTGCTCGCCCGCAACGCCTGAGCCACCACATCGTCGGCGATCGCCGACGTCCGAGCCGCATCCGGAAATCCCTCCGCGATCCACCGATCCTCGACCTGGCGCAGCGCCCGTGCCACATCGGGGCCGCGCGCCAAGCCGCGTTCGACCAGTGTCCCGCCCGACAGCGGCAGGGCGGGTCGCGTCCAGCCGGCGACGGACCTTGCCGCCGCTGGATCCCCGCCG
Organism: uncultured Sphingomonas sp.; assembly: GCA_913777295.1. Taxonomy (GTDB): domain Bacteria; phylum Pseudomonadota; class Alphaproteobacteria; order Sphingomonadales; family Sphingomonadaceae; genus Sphingomonas. The sequence goes on from CAJYRU010000338.1 coordinate 15,451, forward strand.
ATCAGCAACCGGTCGACCGCGCCCTCGACACCGCAGCGATAGCCCAGCGCCAGCGGGCTGCCCGTCGCTTCGCCCAAGGCGACGGCGACGCGCTTGCGCTGGGCATTGGACAGCTTCAGCCGGGCGGTAACTCCCTCGGCATTGTCGGCGTCGAGCAGGGCGGCAAGGCGGCGGATCGGGTCGGGATCGATGGCGGCCGCGGCTTCCGCCTCGACCAGCGTGGCTAGCCGACCGATGGCAGCATCGTCGAACTCGGGCAGGACCGGCTGCCAGATGCCATGGTCGACCATCAACCGCAGGACGGCGACGGCATCGCGCGCGACCAGCAGCTTGAGCAGTTCGTCGGCGATCCGCTCGCGCGACAGGGCCATCAGGTCGTTGGCGCGTGCGACGCACGCCGCCAGCCCGGCGGCATCGGGCGCATTGCCGAACCGCGCGAGGAAGCGGAAGAAGCGCAGGATGCGCAGGTGATCCTCGGCAATACGGCGCAGCGGATCGCCGATGAAGCGCACCCGGCCTGCGCGCAGGTCGGCGATTCCGCCGAAATAATCGTGCAGCCGATGGTCGCCCATGTCGGCATAGAGCGCGTTCATCGTGAAATCGCGCCGCGCGGCATCCGCCTGCCAATCGTCGGTAAAGGCGACCTCGGCATGTCGGCCATCGGTAGCCACGTCGCGGCGCAGCGTCGTCACCTCAACTACCGTTCCGTCGGCGACGGCCGTGATCGTGCCGTGCGCGATGCCGGTCGGCACCGCCTTGATCCCTGCTGCCTGCAACCGGCGGACGACCTCCTGCGGGGGATGAATCGTCGCGACGTCGATGTCGGCGACCGGCAAACCCAGCAACGTGTCGCGTACCGCCCCGCCGACATAGCGCGCGGCCCCCGCGTCGGCATCCAGCGCCACGGCCAGCCGGTCGAGGCCGGGCCGCTGCAGCCAGTCGGCGGGGGGCAGGGTGGTCGGTTCGTTCACGGCCATGTCAGTCTTTGCGCCAGATTGACGATCATCGCGGCGGTCGCACCCCAGATGCGCCGTTCGCCGAAGATCAGTTCGTAATAATGTCGCTCCCGCCCGTCATGCCACCGGCTGCCACGCCAATGGTTGGCTGGGTCGAGCAGAAAGGCGAGCGGCACTTCGAAGATCGCGTCGACTTCGCGCGGATGGGGGATCAGCGGCAGGTCAGCGGGAACGACCGCCAGCACCGGCGTCACCTCGAACCCGGTCACCGTGTGATAGCGGTCGAGCGTCGCCACCACTTCCGCCGCGTTCACCGGCAGGGCGATCTCCTCTGCCGCCTCCCGCAGCGCCGCGCCGATCGCACCGCCGTCCTGCGGATCGATGCTGCCGCCGGGGAACGCCACTTGGCCGGCATGGGTGCGCAGATCGCCGGTCCGCTGGGTCAGCAGCACGCCCGGCTCCGCCCGATCGGTCACCGCGATCAGCACGGCCGCCGGACGCCACCCCCCATCAGGCATCGGCGCCTGACCGTTCAGGTCCCCCGTCTGCAAGGGGCCGGTGGGGGCTGCGAGCCGGGTCCGCAGCCGCTCCGCCAGCATCATGCCGGTTCGAAGGGGAAGAACGCGCCGTCGCTCCACAATCCGCGCCGCCCGTCCGGCCCCGCGACCAGCTGTTCGCACAGTTCGTAGAATACCGGCCGCGCGATCAGCGCGTCCATGCCGCCCCGGATGCGCAGATAGGGGCGGGGGGCGTCCGCCGATCCTTCGATGCGGATCGGATGGTCGGCATCGGCCACCGCCATCTCATCGGTGTTGAGGCGAAAGGCGATGCGCCCCTGATCGCCATCGCCCGACAGCTTCGCCTCGACCGCGACGAACGGCGCATCGTCGACCTCGATCGACAGCTTTTCGACCGGGGTTACCAGCACATGGGACCCGTCGGGTTCGCGCCGCAGAATCGTTGCGAACAGCCGGACCATTTCCGCCCGCGCGATCGGGCTGCCCTGATGCGACCAGCTGCCATCGGCGGCGATCCGCATCTCGCTGTCGCCGCAATGGGTGGGGTTCCAGCGGTCGACGGGCGGCAGCTTCGCCTCGGCGGCAAGGCGTGCCACCTCGGCAAGCGACAGCGAAGCGAAATCGGCGGGGGACTGCATCGGCATGGAAATCCGTTAGCTCGCTCTGCCCGCCCGCGACAAGGGGGTCAGAGGACGGGTACGCCACGCGGCGCGAGAATGCCCGAGCGCAGCGGGACGTCGCCCCGTGCTAGCAGCCGTGCCGGATCGAACGGCCCGGGCATACGCCAGCCGCCGGTCCGCTCCGCGGTAAAGCCGAACCGCTGATAATATGGCGCATCGCCGACCAGCATCAGCGGTACCGCAGCCTCCGCCGCGGCGATCGCCCGCACCATCAACGCATGGCCGATGCCAGTGCCCTGCCGGTCGGGGGCGACTGCGACCGGACCGACCATCACCAGCGGCAACACGCCGCCATCGTCCTGGTCCAGCTGCACCGGCCAGCACTGGATCGCACCGACCAGCCGGCCTTCCTCGACCCTGGCGAAGCTCATGTCGTCGATCGTCGTCAGCCCGGCGCGCACGCGATAGGCGGTGCGTCCATGCCGATCGGGACCGAACGCCGCGTCGAGCAGCGCTTCGACCTCGGCGGCGGGAATGGTGGCCAGGGGCAACAGGTCGGGCAACAGCAAGGTCCAGTCGAAACGGATGGAGGACGCGCCTGTACCGTCGTGCCGGCCGGGTACAAGCGGAAGATTCGAGCGATGGCTTACGCGCTCGTGCCCTTCTGCTATCGCGCGCGTGTTCCCAGATGATGACAGGTGCCGTTTGCGCGATTCGCTTCAGCTTGAAGTCCATGATGTCGAGGTGAATGTCCTGACGGGCATCTATTCCGAGGAAACCCATCTGCCGCAGCCGCTGCGCATTTCGATGACGGTCGACCTCGATTGCCCCGAACGCTTTACCCCCGATACGCCGCTGTCCGCGTCGAAAAGCTATATGGACCTGAAGGAAGCGGCGACGACCTCGCTGCCGCAGGGGGTGCATTTCACCCTGATCGAAGGGGTCGCCGACCACATCGTCGACACGCTGTTCCTGTCCGATCCGCGCGTGCAACGGGTGAAGATCCGCATCGTGAAGCTGGCAATTGCCGAAGCGGGCGAATCGATAGGCGTCACCATGGTCCGGTATCGGCGGTGAGCCGCCCGCTCGCACTGATTACCGGCAGCTTCCGGCGGCTGGGCGGGCATATCGCCGTCCGGCTGGCGCAGACGGGTCATGATGTTGCGCTCCATGCATCGCATCCGGGCGAACCTGATGGTGACGTCGTTGCCGCCATCACCGCGGCGGGCGCGGCACAGCATGTCTTCGCCGCCGATCTGGCCGATGGCGATGCCGCCGCCGGATTGATCGGGGCGGTGGCGGCACGGTTCGGACGGCGGGTCGACCTGCTGGTCAACAACGCCTCCTGTTTCCGGGCGGACGATGCCGGCTATCCGACCGCCGCCTCGCTGGCCGCGCATTTCGCGGTGAACGCCGCAGCGCCGTTCGTCCTGGCGACGGCGCTTGCCGAACAGGGCGGCCATGCGGTGGTCAACATTCTCGACCAGCGTATCGCCCATCCGCACCGCGACCAGCTGGCCTATACCCTCTCGAAACAGGCGCTGGCGGAGGCGACGCGGACGCTTGCGCTCGCCCTCGCGCCGCGGGTCCGCGTCAATGGCGTCGCGCCGGGCCTGACGCTGGCGACCGATGACTACAGCCCGGAACAGGTCGAACGACTGGCTGCACTGATGCCGCTCGACCGGCTGCCGACGGTGGATCAGGTCGCCGACGCGGTCCTGTTCCTCGGGCGTGCCGGTGCCTCGACGGGCCAGGTCCTGTATGTCGACGGCGGGGCCGGGCTGGTGTGGTTCGAACGCGATTTCGTCCACCTCGCCCGGTAGGGCGCGATCAGCCGTTCCGCCCGTCGTCGCAGCGGCCGAGTGATTCGCGCACGAACGCGAAATCGTCGCGCGCGATCGCGGCATTGTCGGCATCCTGCGACTGCAGGCTCGTTTCCGGAAGGGCCGCGGGCAGGCCGCAGGTCAGCCGATACCACGCCAGCGTATCGGGCTTCGGCGCGCCGCCGGCCTCGTCGATGATGTCGCCCAGCGACAATGCCCAGCGACGCTGCTCGCCCGGACGACGCAGGATCAGCAGCGACACCGGCGCGCCGGTCGTCGTCTGCAGGAATATCTGCGTTTCGCCTTCGCCGGGCAGAGTGCCGGGCACGTGGAAGGCATTGCCGATACCGGTGATCGCCGGCGGGGCGTCCGGCGCAAGCACGTCGCGCACCACGTCGCGGACCCGCTGGTCGAGTGCCGGCGTCCATGCGAACTGGGCGTCGGGCGTGACCAACTGTACCTGATCGGGACGCCCGGCCACGCCGCGGCCAAAGGCGATCACGCGCTGCCGCTTCAGGTTGGGCGTGCGACCGCGCGGGTCGAACGGAACGTCGACCAGGTAACCGATCCGCGCGGGCAGGGGGCCATTGGCGCGAATCAGCGCGCCGACATCGGCGGTGACGTAGAAGCGGACATGGCCCGGTGCCAGACCGGGAGCTTCGTCGGGCGCGATGCGGGCGGTCGAGCGAATCGTTGCGTCCAACACGATGTCGCTCTCCAGCGCCAACCGGGCGAGGCGGGCATAGCCGATCGACGCCGAATCGGCGGTAGCGGTAACAGAAACGGGTCCGTCCTGCCGCGCCTGCACGGGCGAACATGCGACTATGCAAAGCGATATTGCTGCGGTAGCGAGCGGAGTGCGTTTCATGCACTCGCTCTTACCCCCCGGAAAACTGTGGTTACAGACTTATTTCGGTCATGGGGCGATTGTACGAATGTTTCGTCCGACAAAGCGTTTGCGTCGTTTAAAAGGCCGCGATAGACAATCGCGGTCCGGAATGCCGCGTAGCCCCGGACACGCGGTCGTTGCGTGCCGGTTTTCGCCGGACGGATCGATCCAACGTACCGGGCTAGAGGAGTTTGGTTGCTGAATGGCTTACGCTGACCAAAAAGCAGGTAGTGGCCGGATCGTCGCGCTGATCATCGTGGGGTTGCTCCACGTTCTGATCGGGTATGCGTTCATTTCCGGTCTTGCCTACAAATATGTGAAGAAGGCGGTCGAAGACACCGAGACGTTCGACGTCGAGGAACCGCCGCCCCCGCCCGAGGAGATTCCTCCTCCCCCGCCGCCGCCCGAACAGCCGCAGCCGCAGTCGCCGCCGCCGGTCGTGACGCCGCCGCCGATCGTTCGCACCCAGGCGCCGCCGCCGGTAGTGATCCAGTCGGTGACGACGCCGCCGCCGACCTATGCGCCGATTCCGACGGCAGGTCCGCCTGCACCGCCGGCTCCGGTGGCGCCGCCCGCGCCGCCCGCGCCCGTGGTCAGCAAGGCCGCCGGGGCAAAGGGCGATCCCGCGCAGTGGATCACCAACGACGACTATCCGCCCAGCGCGCTGAACAGCGGCGACGAAGGCGTGACGGCGATCGCCTGGGACATCAACACGCAGGGTCGTGTCGAAAACTGCCGCGTGACGTCGTCGTCCGGTTCGGCCGCGCTTGATCGCGCTGCCTGCTCGGCGATCACCCGTCGCGGCCGGTACAGTCCGGCGCTCGACCAGGCCGGCAATCCCATCCGGTCGAGTTCGTCGCGTCGCGTCCGCTGGCAGCTGCCGGCCGATCGGTAAGACCGGGACCTCGCGACCTTCGGGTCGCGGGGGCGTCCGGGGCAATATTCTTCCAGAACATATCAGCTCTAAGGAAACTATTCGATGCTCACCCCCATCCTTGCCGCCGGTGCGCCCGCCGGTGCTCCGAACTTCGGCTTCTACGAGGCACTGCAGCAGGGCGGCGCGATCGCGATCAGTACGCTGGTCATTCTCGTCATCATGTCGGTCGGCTCGTTCTACATTCTCTTCACCAAGCTGTTCGAACAGCAGAAGATCATGAACCAAGCGAAGCGTGTCCGTGCCTCGTTCTGGCAGTCAAACTCGCTGCGCGAAGGCGCCGCCAAGCTCGACAAGAACTCGGCCTATCGCCAGATCGTCGACGACGGTCTCGCCGCGCAGGAACAGCATGGCAAGCTGACCGATCCGGTCGAAGCGCATGACTGGCTACACGGTTCGCTCGCCCGTTCGGAATCGGCGATCAACTCGAAGCTGAACAGCGGCCTGCCGTTCCTCGCGACCGTCGGCGCTACCTCGCCGTTCGTCGGTCTGTTCGGTACCGTGGTCGGCATCTACCGCGCGCTGGTGAAGATCGGTGCCGCCGGTCAGGCCGCCATCGGCGACGTCGCCGGTCCGGTCGGTGAAGCGCTCATCATGACCGCCATCGGTCTGGTCGTCGCGGTTCCCGCCGTTCTCGCCTACAACTGGCTGCAGAGCCGCAACAAGTCGATCCAGAAGGACCTGTCGTCGTTCTCGAACGACGTGCTGGGCTTCCTCGCTTCGAACGGTGCGGTTCGTCCGACCACCACCGCTCGTGGCCCGGCTCCGGTTGCCAAGCCGGCAGTCGGCAGCACCACCGCCGGCCAGGCCGGTGGCGTGCCGACTGCACCGCGCGTCTGATCCGACTGCGCCATACCGCCGGGACCGTGATCGGCCCCGGCGGTTCGATTGAGTAGAAGTGGATAGGATAGCCTTATGGCGATGAGTGTTGGCGACGGCGGCGACGAAGCCCCCCTCTCGGACATCAATACCACGCCGCTCGTTGACGTCATGCTCGTGCTGCTGATCATCTTCCTGATCGCGGTTCCGGTCGTGGTCCAGCAGGTGAGCGGCCTAAAGGTCCCGAAGGTCGTGTTCGAACCGACGACGACCAAGCCGGAAAACGTCTCGTTGTCGGTGCAGGGTCTCGATGGCCAGTGCGCGGTCTACTGGGGACTGACCCGGGTTAATGCGGACGAACTGCGCGCGCGCGCGGTCAAGAAGCTGGAAGACGAAGTCGCCCGTCAGGGTGGTATCGGCAACCCGAACCTCGAACTGCCCGAAGTGCATATCCGCGGCGACGTGAACACGCCGTATCGTTGTATCGGCGGCACGATCTACACGATGCAGTCGGCCGGGTTCACCAAGGTCGGGTTCATTTCGGAACCGGACCCGAACACCACGCCGCGTACGCGTCAATAGGAGTAGCCTGACATGGCAATGAGTAGCGGCGGTCGTGGTGACGACGAACCGATGATGGACATGAACACGACGCCGTTGATCGACGTGCTGCTCGTGCTGCTGATCATGTTCATCATCACCATCCCGATCCAGAGCCACGCGGTGAAGGTTGACCTGCCGCAGCCGGACAACCGGCCGCAGCCGAACATCGACCCGCAGAAGAACAAGATCTCGATCAATGCGCAGGGTCAGACCTTCTGGAACGGTTCGCCGGTCGATGAGGTCACGCTGACCCAGTATCTGGATCAGACCGTGGCGATGAGCCCGCAGCCCGAACTCCACTTCCAGCCCGACGCGACGGCGCGGTATGAAGTGGTCGACGGCGTGCTGGCGATCATCAAGCGCGCCAACGTGACGAAGCTCGGCTTCGTCGGCAATGAGCAGTATCGCGGCGACTTCTAAGGCGCGATTTGCCCAGCCGGTACTATGGCAGATCAGGGGCGGCCTTCGGGTCGCCCTTTTTTTGTGCCCGCTGCCGCCGGGCCGCTTGTGCAACCGTCTTTAAAGTGAAACATTGATGTCATCACGATGTAACAAACAGGAGATGATGTCATGCGAATCGGAACCGTTGCACTGCTTGGCTCGGCGCTGGCGGTGATGGGGATCGCCTCCAGCGCGAACGCCCAGGATGCACAATATGCCCATGCCGCGATCACGGCGGGCAACCTCTCTTCCGCCGAACGCACGCTGGAGCGCGAAACCCGTGCCGGAAGCCGCGAGCCGGAAGTTTTGCTCAATCTTGCTGCCGTCTATGCCATGACGCAGCGCCCCACCGAGGCGCGAGACCTGTATCAGCGCGTACTGGAGACCCGGGACGCTTCGTTGGTGATGTCGTCGTCGCAGGTCGCCAGTTCCCACGACGTGGCGCGTCGTGGTTTGCGCCTGCTTGAGCAGCCCGGCGCGTTGCAGATCACGGCACGCTGATCGAGCCTACGATCGATCCGGCGCGCTCGTGGGAGCGTCCGGATTGATCGTGCTTGCGTCGGATCGCCATTCTCGCGCTGATTTGGCGGCGCGGATACGCCTCTTCAAATTGTGCGCACTTCGAACAAATTGTCGTGGCCTGACTCTCAGTAAGACGTCTGGCTCCCGGCATATTCGACGCTGGGGGGATTTGCCTGATCGGTAGACGTATCAGCCCGCAGCCACTGCCAGATGGAGGCGGGCTGGACCGTGGCGAGGAGGTTAGCGGCGAGCTTTTGTAGCAGGCAGCAGCCGGGCGAAGGTGGCTGTCCGTGGAGCAGAACCGCTCGACCAGGTTGCGTGGGCGGTAAAGCCGCTGTTGAAGTAGCGCTTTCAGCGCAGGTTGCTTTCCGGCGGGACATTGCGCGTGACGCCCTGTCTCTGGATCGGCATTGCGGATGAGGTCAGCGTCGTAGGCCTGCCTGTTAGAACGATGAGGTGCGGCCGGGGGTAGTCGAGCAGACTGTCAAGAATCTACCCGTCGTGCGCCTGTCTTGCGGTCAGGCCGAGCCGGATCGGCAGCCCTTGCGCGTCGACGACGACTTGGACTTTCGTTATGAGGGCACCTCGGGAGCGACCGAGACAATGATCTGGACCCCACTTTCCTGCCGTTGCAGCCTTCTGGCGCGCCCGGATGGAAATGCTTCCTATCATTCGGATGGCGCTGTCATGTGCAGCGCTGATGGCATCCATCAGCCGGTCCCACACATCCACCTTCCGCCATCGCACTAAGCGGTTGTCGCAGGTGGTGCGCGGGCGGTAGCGCTCTTGCAGGTCCCGCTGTGGCACACGTGACCTCAGCACTCGGAAAATGCCATGCAGCGCAAGTCGGTCGTCGTCGCCGGGCGCGCCTCGCGACCTGCTGGGCAGCAGCAGTTCGGTCACGCGCCAGTTCAAGCCGGTCGGTTCGTATCGGCTTATGGCAATGTTGAATCAGAACTGTGCGCGGCAGGGAAGCGCTTTGGTTGCGAGGGCCGTCCGGATCAATCATGCTTCTCCGATGATCGTTCGAACGATAGTGCGATGAGCCAGGGCGGCGATCAGGACCGCCGCGAGTATAGCTCTTCGCGGTAGCCCGAGTTCGCGAGAGCCGCGAGGCGTTCCGGTGAAGCGGCAGTCTCTCTCGCCCGACGGTCCATCACCGTGTGGCGGGCGATGCGCCATCGCGTAGCCAGGGGGCAACGCCCCTCAGAACTCGACTATCGACAGGTTGGACACAGCACCGACCGCTTTTTGCTTCGGCGTCACAAGCGCAAGCTCGATGCAGCGATACGGGTGGAGTCATCTTATGAAACGATGGAGCGTCGCGGCCTCTTCGATCCGCTACGGCATCATCAGGCATATCGCGCCTTCAGAAAGGCGGAAACACCTGCTCAGTGGCGATCGCGCGCGCGGCCTCGTGTCAGGCGCCGCTGATTATCGACCTCTGCCATCATCATTGATCGGTTCACAGCCTGTTGGAGGCTTACCAACTCCGCAGGTCTGCACTCGACAGAGCTTGGGGCGGTCATCTGAATCGACAGGACCGGCCCGCATCCTATCGGGCACTTGCGAGAGCGACAGCGTTCCTGCGGTAATGGCAACCCGCCGCTCTCGGCTGCCCGC
>CAJYRU010000339.1 GCA_913777295.1 uncultured Sphingomonas sp.
GCGCGATCATCCACGATCGCCGTTTCGCGCTGGAGCAACTTGCGGCATTGAAGGCGATGGGCATCGCCATCGCGCTCGACGACTTCGGCGTCGGCTATTCGTCGCTCGATGTGCTTCGCTCCTTTCCGTTCGATCGCATCAAGCTTGACGCCTCGTTCGTCGCTGAAATCGAGACCAATGAGCAGGCAGTGTCGATCCTGCGCTCCGTCGCGGCGCTTGGCACGACGCTCAACATGCCGGTGCTCGCCGAGGGTGTGGAACAACCAGCTCAACTCTCGATTGTCGCACGCGAGGGCTGTTCGGCTATTCAGGGCTACCTAATCGGAAAGCCATCTCGGACGCTCGCCGATCCTGATATGATCCGCAGAACTATGTCACTAAAGCCGCAAATCGTGGCAACCGGAACTGCCGTCGCATAAATGCGAAGTTTCGAGCGTCTGGTATCTCCCGCCTTTTGCAAACCCGAAATGTCGTGCTTGGGTGGAAAGCGGACATTCCGCTTACAGGAACGCCGACCTGCATAGCCGGCCCTTAACCAAGCAGCCTTTCCCGCGAAGGATCGAGTTTTGGGGATGTCATAGCCCGCCGCTAGAGAAGGCTCCTCAAGCTCTTCTCGGCCATATCTATACGCTCCGACAGTCCCGGCTCGTCATGATCCAGCCACGCAAGCGTAGCGTGAGCGAAGGCGGCCATACCGGCGTGAGCGGCCAACGCGGCAGGTAGCTCAGAGACGCCGCGATCCCGCAAAGCCGAGGCAAGCGCATCGGACAAGGCCTTCAGCTTCGACAGCTCGCGTTCGCGGAGAGCTGGCGTCGCGGAGATGACCTCCTGCCGGGGCTTGGAGAAGGGGCGGTTATCCTCCAACAATCTCGTCACGGAGCGAAACGCCCGAAAGAGGGTGTCGAATGGTCCCAGTTCGGCCGGCGCTTCCGCGATCGAGGCCGTCAGCGCCTCCACCAGCACCGCTTGCCCGTCGAACAGCACCTCGCGTTTGTCAGAGAAGTGACGAAAGAACGTGCGTTCCGTCACCCCGGCTCGGCCAGCGATCTCGGTCGCCGTCGTGCGATCGTACCCACGCTCCCGGAATAGCTCCACTGCTGCCTGTTGCAGGCGCTCACGCACGTCTGATCCCGATCGTTCCATACCCGCCCCTTGTCAGTCACTGACATAACATCCATGTCAGTGACTGACGGCGGACATACTCCTTCCCCGCCCGAAGCAGCAAGGAGGTTGCTATGCGTGTATTCCTGACAGGTGCGAGCGGCTGGATTGGCTCGGTCATCGCCCGCGATCTGATGGCGGCCGGTCATTCAGTCGTTGGACTGGTCCGATCGGAGGAGAAGGGTGCTGCGCTTGTTTCCGCCGGTGGCACAGTGCTGGTTGGTGGGCTCGGCGATCTGGATGTGCTTCGCCGGGGCGCGGCCGATGCGGACGGCATCGTTCATACCGCCTTCGGTCTCGACATGTCGCGGATCGACGAGTTGGCAGCCGAGGACAGCACCGCGATCGAGACATTCGGCGAGATGTTCGCCGGATCGGCGCGGCCGATCGTCGTTACCGATGGATTCCTTCACCTGACGGGCGAGAAGGCGTCGGAGACCGACCGGCCCGAGGTGATGCCAGCCTTTCCGCGCGCATCGCAGCAAACCGCCTTCGCGCTGGCGCAACGAGGCATCCACGCCAACGTCGTCCGCAACCCCCGCTCGGTGCATGGCAAGGGCGAGACACATGGCTTTGTGCCCATGCTTGCCGGTGTTGCGCGCGAGAAGGGTTTTTCCGCCTATGTGAGCGACGGCGCGAACCTCTGGCCGGCGGTCCACCATCTGGACGCCGCCCGCGTCTACCGGCTTGCGCTCGAACGCGGCGCCCGTGGCGAGGTCTATCATGCGGTTGCCGAGGAAGGCGTGCCTTACCGTGAGATTGCGGAAGCAATCGGCCGTCAACTCGGCTTGCCGACCAAGTCGCTGACGCCGGATGAGGCGGAAGCGCATTTCGGCCCGCTGGCCACTTGGGTCGCGAACAACGGTCCAGCTTCGAACGAATGGACGAAGAAAGTGCTGGGCTGGTCGCCCGAACAGGTCGGGATCGTCGCCGATATCGAGCAACCGGATTACTCGCACTAGAACCCCGCGGGTGGCGTGCAGGATCGACGTGCCTGCCACCCTTCCCAATCGGGATGGTATTTCGGGAATCTGACAAGCCTCCCGAAAGTCGCGTCTGCTTATAAAGCGAGAATGTCATAGCGTATTCGGATTGGAGTATTGGCTTAATCAGCCCGATTTCTAGGATGCCGGGATGGTACGGGGACACTGGGGCACGTCATCGGCAAACTTGAAAGCAGGGCGTCTGTTTCGTCAGGATCGGCTGATTCTGTTGAACACAATTCGGGCGACGTTCGCCGGCTGGTATGATCGCGTCATCGCCGCATTCATGCTGGTAGCGGCGTTCGCGGCCGTCCATGCGTGGTTCGTTGATCACTCCTGGATAATTGCGGCATGGACGGCGCTCGCTGCCGGTATGGTGATCGGCTTCGGGGCAGGGCGCCTCGTCGGCACGCGCCTCGCCTTCCACGCATTCGACGGGTTGCTCGCGACCTACGCCCTGCACCCGCAGACACGACGGCGCTACATGACGGCATGGCATGGCGTCGGACTGGCTCTGCTGGCCGTGACGGCCCTGATCGCGCGCCCTTCGCTGCTGGTCGTAAGCGTGCCCGGCTATCTCGCCGGCGTGTTGATCGCCGGACTGACCGGTGGCGTCAGGATGCCGAAGCGGATCGCTGGTACGGCGCGACCGGGATGGACGCTCCGGGCATGGTTGCATCGCCCCATCGCCGGGGTAACG
>CAJYRU010000340.1 GCA_913777295.1 uncultured Sphingomonas sp.
GGCTTTCGGCGTGGGCACCGCGACAGGGATCGGCAGGATCGGTGCCATCGCCAGTTCCTTGTTTGGCGCGATGGTCATCGCATGGGGCGCGGCGGCAGGCTTCCACTGGTCGATCGCGTTCGTCATGCTCATCGTTGCCGCGGCCCTGGCTTCCATACAAAATCACACGCGGCCGACAGTCGCCTTTCGGCCAGACTGACAAAGGATCCAGAAAATTCCTGTCCTTGACCTGTTTTCCTGTGCATTTGTGGAAAGGACGTTTCATGCGCCGTGCCGGTGCGTGGCGCGAGGCAGGGTGAAGAGATGTACGGGGATGGCGGGGCACCGGAAGAGCGAGAAAAGACGGTAGAAGATGAACTGCCAGCCATCGGCACCAGTGGACTGGCGAATGTCATCGGCTATCACCTGCGCCTGGCGCAAGAAGCCTCGTTCACGGCTTATGCGCGGCGGGTCGGCGATACCCATATATGGCCGGGCTGGTACTCGTTGTTGCGTATCATCCACGACAATCCCGGCATCAACCAGACCGAGCTCAGCCTTGCGGCGGGGCGTGACAAGTCCACGCTGACCACGTCCCTGCGTGAACTCGGCAAGGCGGAGCTTGTCGAAAAGGAGCGCGACAGCAAGGATCGCCGGAATATTCGGCTTTCCCTCAGCGCCAAGGGCGAAGAGCAATTGGCGAAGCTGGAAGCCCATGCACTGGCCCATGACCGGGAAATCGATCGCATCGTCGGCAGCGACCGGCGTGCCATGTTTCTCGACATTCTGAAGAGGCTGGCCACACAATTATAGGCCGGTCGCGGGGGCACGAGAGGGGCGGTCTTCTAACGTGGTTCCGTGTCAGGCGGGATCGTTCTTTAAACCGACGCGATCCGCTTTGGCTTTCCGGCCCCATTTTCTTGCCCATTGGAATATTCCGTCAGCTGTTTCCGGCATGGCGATAGGCGCTTGGTGCCATGCCCGCATGGCGGCTGAAGAAGCGGGTGAAATAGGCCGGGTCGGAAAAGCCGATCGCATAGCCGACCTCCGCCACTGACAAATTGGTGTAGCGTAGCGCCCGTTTGGCTTCGAGCATGGCCCTCTGGTCCAACATCGCTGCGGGCGATAGGGCGGCGACGCGGGCGCAGGCGACCCGCAATCGGCTTTCGCTGGTGCCCAGCGCATCGGCATGGATAGCGATCGGTTCGCGCAGCCGGAAACGCTCGTCGATCCGCGCACGGAAGCGGGCGACGAGGCTGTGGTGATGGCCGGGTGCGGACCGCGCGCCGCCCCGCATCCCGCCTGAAGCGCGGAATGTCTCGACTAGGACCGTCAGCAGCGCGGCATCGACCGCCGCGCCATGCCCCGGCGCCGACCATCCCAACTCACGCATCAGCGTCGCAATGCCGGTGCCGACCATCGTCGTTGCCGCCGCATCGGGATAGACCACGCCCGCCCGGTCGAACACGGCGGCCAGTCCCGGATAACGGCTGTCGAGCAGTGCCAGATGTCGAACCGAAAGGGTGACGACCGCGCCTTCGGACTCGTGGTGCCAGTCGAAACCATGGACGATCCCGGCTGGCACGATCAGGAGGGCGGGGGCCACGACGGGAAAGCTGTCCGCCTCCGCGCGCATCACGCCGCCGCCTTTTTCCAGCATGAAAAGCTGAACAAGATCGGCATGGGCGTGCGGCAGGATCGTCCATTCGTGTGGGCGTGAGCGGTCGTCTAGGCGTTCGGCATGGACAAAGCCATCTTCCACCGCCCTGTGCGGTTCGCCGTAGAGATAGAAGCTGGGAATGGCGGCGGAAACCATGGCCCGATGCTAGGGAAAGGCAACCGGATCGTCCAACTTTTTGCGTATGATGTCCATCGAATCCCGGCATCGCAAGGCGCATGATCGACGAAACGAGGCGAACATGCCGAGAGTCGAGAGGATGATATGAGGCACCGGACACAGGTGGCGATAATCGGGGCGGGACCGGCGGGCATGTTCCTGGCCCATCTGCTCCATGCCGAGGGTATCGATGCGGTCGTGATCGAACGACGCGACCGGTCCTATGTCGAAGGTCGGGTTCGTGCTGGCGTGCTGGAGCAGGGGACGGTCGCGCTGATGCAGCGGCTGGGCGTCGCCGCGCGTCTCGAGTGCGAGGGCCTCGTCCATGGCGGCACCAATCTCGCGCTCGATGGTCAGGTCTTTCGCATCGACATGGCCGCGTTGACCGGCGGTTCGACCGTGACGGTCTATGGCCAGCAGGAAGTGATGCGCGACCTGTTCGATGCGGCGGACGCGCGGGGCCTGTCGATTGCCTGGAATGCCAGCGATGTCCGGCTTGACGGCCTGGACGGCATGCAACCGAGCGTGACCTGGAATCACGAAGGACAAGCGCGGCGGCTAGACTGCGATTTCGTCGTCGGCTGCGACGGCTATCACGGCGTCAGCCGCTCGGCGATCCCGGCGGACGTCCTGCGCGTGTTTGAACGGGTCTATCCGTTCGGCTGGCTGGGCGTGCTGGCCGATGTGCCGCCCGCGGACCATGAGTTGATCTACGCCAATCACGAGCGTGGTTTCGCCCTGGCCTCGATGCGTTCGGCGACGCGTAGCCGCTATTATATCCAGTGCGCGCTGGACGAAGATGTCGCCGAATGGTCTGACGACCGCTTCTGGGACGAACTGTGCCTGCGCCTCGGTGCCGAGACCGCCGCGAAGGTCACGCGCGGGCCGTCGTTCGAGAAGACCATCGCGCCGCTCCGCTCGTTCGTCGCCGAGCCGATGCGCTGGGGGCGACTGTTCCTGGCCGGGGATGCGGCGCACATCGTCCCACCGACGGGTGCCAAGGGCATGAACTTGGCGGTGTCCGACGTGACGATGCTGGGCGCGGCACTGACTGAACATTATCACGAGCGGTCCGATGCTGGCATCGACCATTATTCCGCACGCGCCTTGTCGCGGGTGTGGAAGGCAGAGCGATTTTCCTGGTGGTTCACCTCGGTGACGCACCGTTTCCCGACGATGGATGGCTTTGACCGACGTATCCAGATGGCTGAGCTCGACTATCTTCGCGGTTCGCGTGCCGCGCAGCGTACGCTCGCCGAGAATTATGTCGGTCTACCGTTGGAGGCAGCATGAAGAGCAAGGTGTATGACAGCCCCGCCGCGGCGCTGGACGGGCTGTTGTTTGACGGCATGACGATCATGTCGGGCGGCTTCGGCCTGTCGGGCAATCCCGAAAGCCTGATCCCGGAAGTCCGCGCGAGCAGGGTGAAGGGGCTGACCGTCATCTCCAACAACGCGGGGGCGGACGGCTTCGGCCTGTGGATGCTGCTGGAGAGCCGCCAGGTCGCCAAGATGATCTCGTCCTATGTCGGCGAGAACAAGCTGTTCGAGCAGCAATATCTGTCCGGCGAGCTGGAGCTGGAACTCAACCCGCAAGGCACGCTCGCCGAGCGCATCCGGGCGGGCGGCGCAGGCATCCCGGCCTTCTATACGAAGACCGGCGTCGGCACGGTCGTGGCCGAGGGCAAGCCGGTCGAGACGTTCGAGGGGCAGAACTATGTCCGCGAGACCTGGCTGCGCGCCGACCTGTCGATCATCAAGGCCTGGAAGGCCGATCCGGCGGGCAATCTGATGTTCCGCAAGACCGCGCGCAACTTTAACCCGAACATGGCGACCGCCGGCAAGGTGACGGTGGTCGAGGTCGAGGAGATCGTCGAGGCGGGCGCGCTCGACCCCGACGCCATCCACACGCCGGGCATCTATGTCGATCGCATCGTGCTGAGCACGATCAACGAGAAGCGTATCGAGAAACTGACGACCCGCGCACGGGAGGATGTCGCATGAGCTGGACCCGTGACGAGATGGCGGCCCGCGCCGCCCGCGAACTTCAGGACGGTTTCTACGTCAACCTCGGCATCGGCATCCCGACGCTGGTGGCCAACCATGTCCCCGCCGGAATCGACGTGACGCTGCAGTCCGAAAATGGCCTGCTGGGCATCGGTCCTTTTCCTTACGAGGGAGAGGCGGACCCGGACCTCATCAATGCGGGTAAGCAGACGGTGACGACGCTGCCAACCTCCAGCTTCTTCTCCAGCGCGGACAGCTTCGCAATGATCCGGGGCGGCCATATCGACATGGCGGTGCTGGGCGCAATGGAGGTCTCGGCGGGGGGCGACATCGCCAACTGGACCATCCCGGGCAAGATGGTGAAAGGCATGGGCGGCGCGATGGACCTGGTCGCAGGCGTCCAGCGCATCGTCGTCGTGATGGACCATGCCAGTAAGACCGGCAGCCCGAAGATCCTGTCCGAATGCACGCTGCCGCTGACCGGCAAGGCCTGTGTCGACCTGATCGTCACCGACCTGTGCGTCATGGCCTGCGACAAGCCGGGGCTGCGGCTGATCGAACTGGCCCCCGGCGTCTCGCTGGACGAGGTCAAGGCGAAAACGGGTGCGCCGTTTACGGAGCAGCTGGTATGATCGGTTATGCGAAAGACGATGCAGGCGCCCCGCCGCTGCTGGTGCCCGATTATCGCTCCACGATCATACGGGCGCCGCAGCACCTGCCGATCGCGATACCGCCGACATTGACCGAGACAACCGGGCCGGGCGGCTGCTGGGACCGGCTGATGGGATCGGCGCTCGCCGACCTGACGAAGCAGCACAAGGCCGAGCCGTTGGGACAGCGGATCATCATCGCGGGCCGCGTGCTGGATGAACAGGGTCGCGCCGTGCCCGACACCGTCATGGAAATCTGGCAGGCCAATGCGGCCGGACGCTATATCCATGCCAAGGATCAGTGGGACGCGCCGCACGACCCCAATTTCACCGGCGCGGGCAGGGTGGTAACCGATGCGGAGGGGCGTTACCGCTTCGTCACCGTTCGTCCGGGGGCCTATCCCTGGGGCAATCACCGCAATGCGTGGCGGCCGGCGCATATCCACCTCTCGCTGCTCGGCCCCGCCTTCGCGACGCGGCTGGTGACGCAGCTCTATTTTCCCGACGACCCGCTGATCGAGATCGATCCGATCGCGAACGCCGTGCCCATGCCCTATCGTCAGCGGTTGGTCGCGCGGCTCGACATGGACGTGACCCAACCCAACTGGGCGCTGGGCTACCGGTTCGACGTCGTCCTGAAAGGCCGCGACCAGACGCCGTTCGAGGATGATCACCATGACGATTGATCCCGCCGATCTCCGGCCCGCCGCCCGTCTGGACAATCAGGATCGGTCCCTGTTCGGCCAGACGCCGAGCCAGACCGTGGGGCCCTTCTTCCACTACGGCCTGCCGTGGAAGGGGGGTGCCGATCTGGTTGGCCAGTCGGACATGGGGGGCCGGCCGGAGCTGATGCCGGAGGAGCATTATGTGCTGAACCTGTCTGCTCCGACCGGCGCTCCGATAGGCGAAGTAATCGAGATCACGGGCCGCGTGATGGACGGCCAGGGTGCACCGGTGCCCGACGCAATGGTCGAGCTGTGGCAGGCCAATGCCGCAGGCCGCTATCGCAGCGACGAGGACCCCCGCGCCGATGTGCCGATCGATCCGCATTTCGTCGGTTTCGGCCGTGCGGCCACAGCCGAGGACGGCAGCTATCGCTTCCGCACCATCATGCCGGGGCGCGTGCCGGGGCCGGGCAACAGCCTTCAGGCGCCTCATATTGCTCTGTCGATCTTTGCGCGGGGGCTGATCAAGCGATTGGCGACGCGTCTCTATTTTGAGGGCGCAGATGGCAATGACGGGGATGTGGTGCTCGCGCTCGTGCCGCCCGAGCGGCGGAACACGCTGATCGCCCGTCCGGCCGCACCCGGCGTCTGGATGCTCGACCTCATCCTGCAAGGCGCAGGCGAAACGGTCTTCTTCGACCTATGAGCGACCTGTTGCGCCTCCGCCCCGCCGCCACACAAGCGATGATCGCGATATTCGACGACCATGCGGTAATCGCTCATGCCTGCGCCTTCGAAGTCGCACTGGCACAGGCCCAGGCGGCCTGCGGACTGATCCCGGTGTCGGTCGCCGAGGCGATCGCGGCCGGTGTCGCGGCAACCCCGATCGATCCGGCCGATCTCGCCGACGAAGCCACGTTGGCGGGGACGCTTGCCATTCCGCTGGTCCGACGACTGCGCGCCGGACTGTCGGGTGAGGCGGCGGCGGCGCTCCACAGGGGGGCTACCAGCCAGGACGTCGCCGACAGCGTTCTGATGCGACAGGTGATGGCGGCGCGCGACCTGCTGGCCGGCGACGTCGCGCGGGTCAGGGTCGCGCTGGAACGCCACGCGGTCGCTTATGGCCGCACCCCGGCGATCGGGCGGACCTTGTTGCAGGATGCGCTGCCGATCGGGTTCGGACTGCGTCTTGCCCAGGCGGCGGCGGGCATCGCGGATGCCTGGCATCAGGTCGATGGGGCGATCACGCGATATGGTATTCTCCAGTTGGGCGGCGCGGCGGGTACGCGCGGCGGCATGGACAGTCATGGCCGGGCCGTGGCGGATCACATGGCGGCGACACTCGGCTTGCGCAGCAGCGCGCCTTGGCATGCGCGGCGTACTGGCGTGGCGGCGATCGGTGCAAGCTTGGCCGTGCTGATCGGGGCGCTGGGCAAATTCGCCCGCGACGTCGCGCTGCTGGCGCAGAACGGCGTCGGCGAGGCGCAGGAGCCACGCGTCGCAGGCAGGGGCGGTTCATCGGCGATGGCGCACAAGCGCAACCCGACCGGCTGCCAGGTTGCGCTGTCCGCGGCGATCCGCGCGCCGGGTCTGGTCGCCACCCTGCTCGCTGGATTGCCGCAGGAGCAGGAACGGGGCCTTGGCGGGTGGCAGGCGGAGGGGCCGGTGCTGGCCGATCTGTGCCTGCTGGCGGCCGGCAGTGCCGCAGCACTTGCGGTGGTGGCCGAGGGGCTCGACATCGATGCGGCGGCGATCGCGCGCAATCTGGCGGCGGCGGGGATGGGCGAGGACGTGGGCGAGAGCGCCGCAATCGTCGCCGAGTTGCTCGCCTACGGAAAGGACTGACATGGCTTTCACGACCCGCGAAGGGATTCGCCTGCACTGGCGGATGGAAGGCGCGGCGGACCGGCCGGTTCTGGTGCTGCTGAACTCGATCGGCACCGACATCGGACTATGGGATCGGACCGTGCCGTTGCTGCTACCGGCATACCGCCTGCTGCGGATCGACACGCGGGGCGCGGGCGGTTCGGATGCGCCGGGTGGCGACTATGACCTGCCGATGCTGGCGGCGGATGTCATGGCGATCATGGACGATGCGGAGGTGTCCTCGGCCGCGCTGGCGGGCGTGTCGCTGGGTGGCATGGTTGCGATGCAATGCGCGCTCGACCACCCCTCGCGCGTTTCGGCCCTGGCGCTGATCTGCACCTCTGCGACGATGGACCATTCAGCCTGGTCGGCGCGGATTGCCACGGTGCGTCGGGACGGGACGGGCGCGATCGCTGATATGGCGGTCGCACGGTTCCTGTCTCCGGGCTTCATCGCGC
>CAJYRU010000341.1 GCA_913777295.1 uncultured Sphingomonas sp.
ATGCCGACCGACCGCCGCACGTTGATGACGCAGGGCGCGCTGCTGGGTGCAGGGCTGGCGATGGGCGGCGTCGCCCCGCTGGCGATGGCGCAGGGCAAGGCGACCGCCTTCCCCAGCAAGCGCCCCGCGCCGGCCGACCGCCGCTTCGTCAGCAAGGCCGTCGAGCAGGAGATCGCCCGCGTCAGCCGGATGATCGCCGATCCCGAACTCGCCTGGCTGTTCGCCAATGCCTATCCCAACACGCTCGACACCACGGTGCGGATGGGAATGGTCGAGGGCAAGGCCGACAGCTTCGTCATCACCGGCGACATCCCCTGTCTGTGGCTGCGCGATTCGGCGGCACAGGTGAAATCGTACCTGCACCTGGCGCCCAAGGATGCGAAGTTGCGTGAGCTGTTCCGCGGGCTGATCGCGCGGCACGCCCGCAGCGTGCTGATCGACCCCTATGCCAATGCCTTCATGGAAGACCCGACCGCGAAGACCTCGCTCGCCTGGGCGCAGGTCGACGAAACCGAGATGAAGCCGGGCGTGGCCGAGCGGAAGTGGGAGATCGATTCGCTCTGCTATTCGATGCGGCTGAGCCATGGATACTGGACCACCACCCGCGACGCCGCGCCGTTCGACGCGACCTGGGCAGAGGCGATGCGGGCGATCGTACGCACCTTCCGCGAACAGCAGCGTAAGGAAGGGCCGGGACCCTATAAATTCCAGCGCGCGAGCCGCCAGCCGACCGAGACGTTGCTCGCTGGCTATGGCGCACCGACGCGCAAGAACGGCATGATCCATTCGGGCTTCCGCCCGTCGGACGATGCCTGCCAGTATCCGCTGTTCGTCCCGGCCAACATGTTCGCGGTCACGACGCTGCGCGAAATGGCCCAGGTTGCAAACGAGGCGCGCAAGGACAGTGCCCTTGCCAATGACGCCACCGCACTGGCGAACGAGGTCGCCGCCGCCGTGGCGCAGCACGGCACGATGCGCCTGCCCGATGGCAGCGACATATGGGCCTATGAGGTCGACGGTTTCGGCAATGCGATCTTCATGGACGACGCGAACGTGCCGTCGCTCTCCAGCCTCGCGTGGCTCGGCTGCGTGTCGCCCACCGACGCCCGCTGGCAGCGCACCGCCGCCGCGGCGTGGAGCGAGGCAAATCCCTGGTTCTTCAAGGGCAAGGCCGGCGAAGGGATCGGCGGGCCGCATCAGGGAATGGACTATATCTGGCCGATGTCGCTGATCGTGCGCGGGCTGACCGCGACCGATGATGCGACGATCCTGAAGTGCCTCGCGACACTGAAGCGGACCCATGCCGGCACCGGCTTCATCCACGAGGCGTTCGAGAAGGACGACCCGGCGAAGTTCACCCGCGACTGGTTCGCGTGGGCCAATGGCCTGTTCGGCGAGTTCATCCTGCATCTGGCAGCCACCCGGCCGCAGCTGCTCAAGGCGCCGCTGGACCGCATCGCCGTATGACGTGAGGGCTTGTCCGGGCGGCGGAAAGGAATATGTACCAGCCGTTATGGAAAAGACCGTCACGGCCGCCGTCAAGGGGCGGCCCAGAGAATTCTGCACCGACCGGGCGCTGGCAGCAGCGCTCGGCGTCTTCTGGTCGAAGGGCTATAACGGCGCGTCGATGGCCGAGCTGACCGACGCGATGGGGATTACCAAGCCCAGCCTGTACGCCGCGTTCGGCAACAAAGAGGCGCTGTTCCACAAGGCGCTCGACCTCTACGAGGCCGAGAAGCTGGCGTATATGCGCAAGGCGCTGCAGCAGCCGACCGCGCGCGGGGTTGCCGAACATATCCTGCGCGGCGCGATCGACGCACAGACCGGCAGCCACGATCCGAGGGGCTGCCTGGGCGTGATCAGCATGAACGCGTGCGGGGCAGAGGCGGAATCGATCAAGGCCGATGTCTTGCAGCGGCGCGCATCGTCGCAGGCCGCTCTGGTCGAACGGTTCGAACAGGCGAAGCGCGACGGCGACCTGCCCGATCATGTCGATATTCCGGGCCTGACCGGCTATCTCTTCGCCATTCTGCAGGGGATGGCGGTGCAGGCCGGATCGGGGGCGAGCCGCGCCGATCTGGAACGCGTGATGGCGACCAGCCTGATGATGTGGCCGGGGCGATAGTATAACTTACCGGTCGGTACAAAAGTCGTTGACGACTCGTTTTGCTGTTAATATACCGATCAGTATAGAAGGGGTGGCCGACGTGGCAGCCCCCGGCCTTCGCAAGGATGCCGCTATGCCCGACCCCGTTTTCCGCGCGCCGTCCCCGTAATCGGGCGGCGCCGCTACCAGCGTATCAACATCCTTGGCACACCCGTTGCCCGCCCGACCGATGCGTCGGGGGAGGAGATGGTCCGCGTCTCCACCTCAACGTCGATGGTCCCGCACAGGGGCTGCGGCGGCGGCACGATCATGGCCGCCGGGGGAAGCGTGCTGCCGCAACGACAAGGGAGGAACTCCATGGCCTATCTTCATTTCTCCAGCGATCCGGTGCTGTCGCCCTATGTCGGCACGACCGTCGTCGCTCCCGCCGCCGCACCCAAGAAAGCCGCCGCAAGCGGGCTGACCGCGCTCGAATGGTCGGTCGTCGCGCTGGCGCAGCGCGACCGGCTGTCGTCGCTGCGGGAACCGTCGCCGCTGTCGATCGCGCTCGGCCGGGTGTTCGGGCGGGGCGGGCGTTCGCCCACGCTTGCCGATCCCCGGCTGGAAGCGCTGCGGCGGATGGCGGTATTGAGCTGGCATCGCGGCTTTGCGGTTCCCACGCACGAACTGACCGCGTTCCTGCGCGCCGGTTTCACCATCGACCAATATGAGGCGATGGTGGCGAGCATCGGCGCGGCCGCGTCCGAGGGGCAGGCGAAGCGCCGCCGCGCCTGACTGGGCGGGCAGCGAGCGCAAAGGATCGACGCGGGCGATAAAGCCCCTACAAGGGCTGTCCCCGATCGCTGCCCGAGAAGTCGATGTCCGATACCCTGAAGGTGCTGCTGCAACATATCCTGCCCAAGCAGCGGCTTACCGTCCTTGCCGGCCATGTCGCCGGCGCGCGGGGCGGGGCGATAACCACACGGCTAATCCGCTGGTTCGTCGCGAAATACGGCGTCGACATGAGCGAGGCGGCGAACCCGGACATCGCCAGCTATGCGACGTTCAACGACTTCTTCACCCGTCCGCTGAAACCCGGCGCCCGCCCGATCGCGGCGGCGGATTTCGTCTGCCCAGTGGATGGCGCGATCAGCCAGCTGGGGCCGATCGACGACCAGCATATGGTGCAGGCCAAGGGGCATCGCTTTACCACCACCGACCTGGTCGGTGGCGATGCGGAATTGGCCAGGCGGTTCCGCCATGGCAGCTTCGCCAATCTGTACCTGTCGCCGAGGGACTATCACCGGCTGCACATGCCCTGCGACGGACGGTTGCTGCGGATGATCCATGTGCCCGGCGCCCTGTTCTCGGTGAACCCGGTGACCGCGCGGGGCGTGCCGAACCTGTTCGCGCGCAACGAACGCGTGGTGTGCGTGTTCGATTCCGCCGAACACGGCCTGTTCGTCATGGTTCTGGTCGGCGCGACCATCGTCGGCAGTATCGCCACCCCGTGGCACGGCGTGGTCAATGCGAAGCGCACGGGCAAGCTGTCGGACTGGAACTATGCCGACCGCGACATCACCCTTGCCAAGGGCGAGGAGATGGGCCGGTTCCTGCTGGGCTCGACGGTTGTGATGCTGTTCGAACGCGACCGGATCGCCTTCCCGCCGGACTGGGTGGCGGAGCGGACCGTACGGCTGGGCGAGCCGATGGGCGACCAGCCGCGCTGACGCCTTCGACGTGCTGTTCGGGATCGCGCTCGAGCTTCGCTACATAGGGGTTTCCTACAAGGCCTGAGCGACCCGACCGGAACCGTCGCCCGAGCGCAGGCTGGGGCCTCGAGCGGCTCCTGTCCCGCGCTGCAACCGGGAGATTCCAGCCTTCGCCGGGATGACGTCCGGTTCGAACCGGATGGCTCGAGCCTTGGCAGATTCCCCACCAGCGCGGTCGATCGCGGTGGGTCGCGGCCTGACAACGCGGTCAACGTGGCCATCCTGCATCACTTTCCTGTGAATGTTCACATAGCATTACGATCAACTTGACTCGGTTGGAGTCATCGCTGAGTGAACGCTCTCAATATGCGCACAAATAGGATGCGCAGCGCACAGCAAGGGGAGGAAGGACATGCGTGGCAACGCCACTCGCACCGTTTCGCGTTGGATGATCGGCGCATCGGCCGGCGCGCTGGTCGCCGTATCGGCGCCCGCTTTCGCACAGGACGCCACCGCAGTACCGGTCGCCGCGGACGCGCCGGACACCGCCGCCGTCGAAGGTGAAGGCGATGAAATCCTCGTCACCGGCATCCGCGCCAGCCTTCGCGACGCGCTGAACATCAAACGCAACGCGCAGGGCGTCGTCGACGCGATCAGCGCCGAGGACATCGGCAAGTTCCCCGACACCAACCTCGCCGAATCGCTGCAGCGCATTACCGGCGTGTCGATCGACCGCGCCAATGGCGAAGGCTCGACCGTCACCGTGCGCGGCTTCGGTCCCGAATATAACCTGGTCGTGCTGAACGGTCGCCAGCTGCCGACCTCGACGCTGGGCGATGGTGCCAGCGCGCCGGCCTCGCGCTCCTACGACTTCGCCAACATCGCGTCCGAAGGGATTGCCGGCGTGGAGGTCTACAAGACCGGCCGCGCCGCCGTGCCGTCGGGCGGCATCGGGTCGACGATCAATATCAAGACGCCGCGCCCGCTCGACCGTCCCGGCATCCGCGGATCGGTCGCGGCCAAGGGCATGGTCGACACGTCGCAGAACGGCAAGGATCAGATCACGCCGGAACTGTCGGGCGTGTTCAGCAGCACCTTCGGCAGCGAGGACCAGTTCGGCTTCCTGGTGTCGGGCAGCTATCAGAAGCGCAACGCCAGCGTGAACACCGGTTCCGTCGGGTTCGGCAATTCGTTCCTCGGCACGGAGAATGACTGGGGGACGCTCGGCGCCGAAGGGCCGAACGTCATCAACCGTCCGGGTCCGACCGACGTCTACGAAGTGCCGCAGAGCGCGGCCTACAACCTGACCGACATTCGCCGCGAGCGGATCAACGGGCAGGTCGTGCTCCAGTATCGCCCGGTCGAATCGCTGACCGCCACGGTCGACTTCACCTATTCGCGCAACAAGGTCGAGGCACGCGACAGCAGCGTCGGCATCTGGTTCAACTTCGGCGACACGTCGAGCGAATGGACCGACGGTCCCGCCGCCGGCCCGGTCTTCTACACCGAACGCTTCGGACCCGGAAAGGACCTGTCGTACAGCGGGTCGCTGACCGCGAACGTCAGCGAGAATAAGTCGCTTGGCGGCAATTTGAAGTGGGAGGCGCCGGGCGGCGTCACCGTGACGCTCGATGCACATCATTCGACTGCGGAATCGAAGCCGACGAACAATTTCGGCTCCAGCACCTCGGTCGGCTCCGCGATCTTCGGCGTCGCGTCGCAGACGGTGGACTTCACCAAGGACCTGCCGGTCATCTCGTACGTGATGCAGCCAGGGATCGACGCGCTGAACCCCGCGAACATCACCGCGACCGGCAATTCGTTCCGCAACGCCTATTTCCGGGACGAGATCAATCAGGTGCAGCTGAGCGGTCATTACGACCATGACGGCGACTTCCTCGATTCGATCGATTTCGGTTTCTCGTACGTCAACAATCAGGTCCGCTCGGCCTATGGTTTCGTGCAGAACGATACCTGGGGCGGCGTCGGCACCCCGGCGGACCTGCCCGACGACCTGTTCACGCGCGTGTCGCTGCCCGACAAGTTCCGTGGGGTCAGCGGCGCGAAGGACGGGATCATCCCGGCCTATTACAAGTTCGATTTCGAACGGATGGTCGGCCTGCTCGACCAGAAGTTCGGCATCTGCGGCGGCGACGGCAATTGCCTGGCTTCGTTCGAAACCGATCGGCGTATCACCGAAAAGACGATCTCGCCGTTCATCCAGGTCAACAACACGTTCGACCTGCTGGGCCGTCGCTCGCACCTCATCGCGGGCGTGCGCTATGACCAGACGACGGTGAATTCCGCGTCGCTGACGCCGATTCCGGTCGGGACGGCATGGGTCGCGCAGGGTGAATTCAACATCATCTATTCGAACCAGAGCAACTTCCTGCCCACCAAGGGCAGCTACGACAACTGGTTGCCGGCGGTCGATTTCGACATCGAGGTGCTGAACAACGTCAAGCTGCGCGGATCGTACAGCCACACCATCACCCGCGCGGACTACAGCAGCCTGCAGGGTGGCCTGACCCTGAACCGCCAGTTCGGCATTGCCGGCGGCGGCGGGTTGCAGGGCAATCCGAACCTGGTGCCGTTCCTGTCGAAGAACATGGATGTCTCGGCCGAGTGGTATTACGCCCCGACCAGCTATGTTTCGGCCGGCTATTTCCGCAAGAAGGTCAGCAACTTCATCAATTCGCAGGAGGTGCAGCGTTCGGCGTTCGACCTCCGCGATCCAGCGGACGGCCCGCGCTTCCGCGCGGCACAGGCGGCGCTGGGCGGCACCACCGACACGGGCCGCATCCGCGACTATATCCTGCGCAACTTCACGCAGGGTGTGGAGGTCGCACGCAATGCGGCGGGGCAGCCGATCCTCGACGTGAACGGCTATTATACCGGGCGCATCCTGGGGCTGCCGGAAGACGGGCTGGTCGACTTCCGCGTCGGCACGCCGTTCAATTCGGACCAGACCGCGACGCTCGACGGGTTCGAGTTCGCGATCCAGCACAGCTTCTGGGACACCGGTTTCGGCACGATCCTGAACTACACGATCGTGCGCGGTGATGCGAAGTTCAACAACGCGCTCGATCCCAATGTCGGGCAGTTCGCACTGGCGGGTCTCAGCGACAGTGCCAACGCGGTGCTGTTCTACGACAAGGCCGGGTTGCAGGGGCGTGTCGCGTACAACTGGCGCGACAAGTTCTACGCCGGGGGCAACCCCAACCCGCTCTATGTCGAAGCCTATGGCCAGGTCGACGCCAGCGTCAGCTACGAGTTCCGCAAGGGGCTGACGCTGTTCGCCGAAGCGATCAACCTGACCGGCGAAGGCCGTCGCGGGCATCGTCGCAACGAAAACTTCGTGACGTTCGCGCAGCCGGGCTTCGCGCGCTATACCGGCGGCGTGCGCTTCAGCTTCTGACGCCACGAAGCGTTACCGGGCGGCCGCGCGCCGCCCGGTGACCGAAGACGGGACCGATATCGCGTGACGCAGCGGGTAAGACGGATCGTGGTCGTCGGCGGGGGCACCGCCGGATGGCTGGCGGCGTGCCGTATCGCGGCGGCGGCCGACCCTCAGGCCGAGGCGCCGCTTTCCGTCACGTTGGTTGAATCCCCCGATGTCGCGACGATCGGCGTAGGCGAGGGAACGTGGCCGACGATGCGCGGCACGCTGGCGCGCATCGGCATCGACGAGGCGACCTTCCTCCGCGCCGCCGATGCGTCGTTCAAACAGGGTTCGCGCTTCGACGGATGGCGTACCGGCGCGCCCGATGATTTCTCCTACCACCCCTTTACCGCGCCCGCAGACCTGCCCGCCGCCGACCTGCTGCGGGGATGGAACGAGGGGCGTTTTGCCGAGGCTGTCTGCGCACAGCCGATGGTCTGCGCCGACGATCTGGCCCCGCGCCAGCCGGCGATGCCGCCCTACGCCGGGGCGCTCAACTATGGCTATCACCTCGACGCGGGCAAGTTCGCGGCGCTGTTGCGGGACACCGCCTGCAACCGGCTGGGCGTCACCCATGTCCGCGATCATGTGACGGCGGTCGAGGCGGGGGAGGGTGGCGACATCGCCGCCGTCGTTACGCGAGAGGCGGGGCGGATCGCGGGCGACCTGTTCCTCGATTGCACCGGTCATGCCGCGCTGCTGATCGGCGGGCATTACGGCGTCGGGACGATCGATCGTACGCCGATCCTGTTCAACGACCGTGCACTGGCGGTGCAGGTGCCGGTCGCCCCCGACAGCCCGATCGCGTCGCAGACCAATGCGACGGCCCACGACGCCGGCTGGATCTGGGACATCGGCCTGCCCAGCCGGCGCGGGATCGGCTGCGTCTATGCGTCGGATTTCCTGAGCGACGATGCGGCGGCGACGACCCTGCGCGGCTATCTGTCGCGCACCGCGCCGGGTATCGATCCCGACCGTCTGTCGTTCCGGCAGCTGCGGTTCCGATCCGCGCATCGCGAGCAATTCTGGCAGGGTAATTGCGTGGCGATCGGCCTGTCCGCCGGTTTCCTCGAACCGCTCGAAGCGTCGGCGATCGTGCTGATCGAATTGTCGATCGATGCGCTGCTTGACCGCTTTCCGGCGGACCGGAGCGCGATGGAACACCATGCGCGACGGTTCAACGCGCTGTTCCGCTATCGCTGGGACCGGATCGTCGACTTCCTGAAGCTGCATTACGCGCTGAGCGAACGCGACACCCCCTATTGGCGGGCGCATCGCGACCCGGCGAGCTGGACCGCATCGCTCCGGGAGCAGCTGGACCTGTGGCGGACGCAACCGCCATCGCCCGCCGATTTCGCCCATGCGGACGAGATTTTCCCGGCCGCCAGCCACCAATATGTGCTGTACGGCATGGGCGTTGCGCCCCCGCCGCCCGCGCCATTGCGCAGCGCTCCCGGTGCGGCGGCCATATTGCAGCAGGTGCGGCAACGCGCCCGGACGCTCGCCGCCAGCCTGCCGACCAACCGCGCCTACATGCGCGCGCTCATTCCTCCTGCCGGAATTGCCCATGTCTGACCATCAATTGCTCAACGTCGCCGCGCATCGCGACCTGCGGGTCCGCCGCGAACGCTCGGTCGAACTGGGTGACGGTGTGATGAGCGCGCTGATCGTGCCGGACGAGTTCCGGCAGGTGCAGGGAAGCTATCCGATCCTGTTCCGCCAGAACCGCGAGCGCGACGGCTTCGTGGCGTTGGCGCTGTTCGGGTTCGATGCGGGCGAGAACCTTTTCCTGACTGATGGCCGCTGGGATGCACCCTATCTGCCGCTGTCGATCGATATTCAGCCGTTCCTGATCGGGGGCGCGCCGGGCGCCGATGGCACGCCCAAGGCGGTGATCGACCTCGCCAGCCCGCGCATCTCGATCGACGACGGCGTCCGCATCTTCGATCGGGAGGGCCGGCCGTCACCCTATCTCGACGTGATCCTCGAACGGCTGGGGGCGCTCGATGCCGGTTATCGCGGGTTGGCGGCGTTCATGGATGCGCTCGATCGGTACGGCTTGCTGGAACCTTTCACGCTGGAGGTCACGCTTGACGACGGATCGACCAACCGATTGGTCGGGTTCCATACGATCGCCGAGGAACGGGTCGCCGAACTCGACGCCGCGACGCTCGGGCGGCTGAACGCCGATGGGCACCTGCTGCCGATCTACATGGCGATCGCATCGCTTGCGAACCTGCCCGCGCTGATCGCGCGGAAGAACCGGCATGGCTGACCTGCCCCCCATCGCCGAGGTCGAGGCGGGCGATGCCGC
>CAJYRU010000342.1 GCA_913777295.1 uncultured Sphingomonas sp.
GTGCCGAATACACCACGCCGATCGCCAACAACCTCGATGCCGAAATCGGCGGCGGCTATTATCACCGTTCGCCCCAGGCGGCCGGGATCGGCGAACCGTTCAAGATTCCGACGTGGGACACGTTCGATCTTCGCCTGGGCGTGCGGGCCGATCGCTGGAATGTCAGCCTGTTCTGCAAGAACTGCACGAACGAGGTTCGTCCGATCTCGATCGGTTCGGACGGCGGCGATGCGAATCCGATTTCGGGTCCGCCGGCGCTGACGCTGAGCCAGCGTTTCAGCTTCGAGTCGGTTCGCACGATCGGCGTCCGTTTCGGGGCGAACTTCTAGGCGACGGAAACAGGCAGCACGAGCTTCGTCCTCTCGCCATGATGGGAGGACGAGGCGCTGCTGCGTAGACAAGGCGGACGATTGCTATCATCAGGGCCGATTGATCTAGGTGTTTGATTCCACAGTGGAATGATATGTTTGATTATCCTGCATCGCGGCAGGATCTGGAGGCAAACTCCACAAGAGCGCGCGCAAGACGGAGGCCGCCCGTGGGGCGACACAACGGAGCGAAGAGGGCGTAACGGCGCCGGCCGCACCACACGGTATCGGCCGGTTGCCCGAGGTGGACGGTGACATGCCTGTCCGACAGAAGTTCGAGGCATAGCCGATCGGCTACTTCCACATCGACATCGCCGAGGTCCGCACCGAGGAAGGCAAGCTCTATCCGTTCGTCGCGATCGACCGGACATTGAAGATCGCTTTTGTCAGACTCTGCGGCGAGGACAGCGTCGCCGCAGCCGTCGCCTTCCTCGACGAACTGGTCGATACAGTGTTCTATGATGTCCGCCCTATGCTGACCGCAACGGCATCCAGTTCGTCGATTTGCCAAGAGCCGGGACAGACCCACGGCACGCCGGCGCGGCCACCCCTTCCATCGCGCCTGCTGCCGGCATGAGATCGAACACCGGCTCCCCAAGCCGAACCGTCGTTGGACAAACGGCAGTTCGATCGGATGACCTCGAGACCGACCACGTCGAACATCGAGTCCGGCTTTGGCCGGGCGAGGCCGGATCCCCCCGATGCCGGACCGGCTGCAAACGAGCAGCGCCGCGGGTTCGGTTTGAGCGGGGTCGAGAATATCCGTGCCATCAACATGCCGGCCGCGATGGCGAACTTCGGACCGATCTGGTCATCGATCTTCCTTTTCATCGTCATCCTTTCCATTCGTCAGGCCGCGGGCATCGCCGCACGAGGTTCGCTGTTATCCGGTGACACCGTGCATTCGGCCTTGAGACTGCGTGCCAGCCACCGGAATGTTGCCGCTTCCGTCATAGCTCGATCATCGGCCATGAAAGGCGCGGAAGTCCGATCCTTCACCTTCGCCAGTCCGCAGGTAGCGCGCCATGCGCCTTCCAGCCTAATCTGGCTGCCTGCATAGCCCGCCCAAGTCGGCATGCGCTGGCCATGCTGTGCGCCCGTTCGGAAGCGCCGCGCGGGCACAATCATGTGGACATGGGGGGCAATGGCCCAGCCGCCTTCCGGGGCAGCCAGCGCGTGTACCGCATAGGCCACCGGGGCACCCAGGCGGACGAGGTTCCGCTCGGCGAAGGTGGTCGCCAGCCATTCCCACCAGCGTTCATCGAGTCCCGCCGGCAACTCGGCCAGGATGTGCCACGCGGACACCTCGGTCGGATCGCCAGAGGCGACCGTAGCCGCGTCGACCCGATCCCAGATTGCGTAATCCTTCGCCGCCCATTGCGGTGCGCTGCCGGGTAGCAGCAGCCCGGAGGATCGCAAGTCGTAGGTCCGCTCACCGAACCAGCGCGGCATTGCGCCGAGTCGATCGCGCCCGACGCTGTCGCGCCAGATATACTGCACGTTCGCCCGCGCCGTGCGGTAGGCGGGCTTGCGCCCGACCAGCCGCCATTCGGCGCTGACCGGCCGGATGGTGAAGTCGATCCGGCGGTCCGGGTGCCCAAGCCCCTGTTCGTCCATCTCGGCGTCGGCATCGTCGTCGCGGAACAGGGTGCGGCGGGCATGTGCCACGTCGGCCTTGGTAATGAACATCGTCGCATCTCCGTAAAAACGCCGACGCCCCCCGGGTCAGGGGCGGCGTCGGCGATGATCATCATGATGGCGGGCGGCGCCCGCAGGCTCGTCAGGACAGGCGAACCGGTGCGTCGACAGGCACGTCGGATGCGGTCCATTCGCCACCCATCGGCATGAAGCGGTTGCCGTCGAGAAGTTCGGCATCCCGGCCATCGGCGGCATCACGGATACGGGCGGCCGCCAGCCGTGCGCCCCGGGCAAAGTGATGCGGCACCCCATGGCCACGCTGCAGCAGGCTACGGTCACCGACCCAGACCGTCATCTTCTCCTTGGTCGACACCAGGGCAAGCGGCCCCTCCTCAAGCATGTAGGCGGTGCAGCCGCTCAGCACGTCGACGGACAGCACGTTGCGCAGAACGACGGTATAGCTTGACGGCCTTTTGGCCTTCGCGTTCACCCAGTGCCCGCAGATGACGTCGCGCTCGGCCTCCTGGGCCACGCGGGCCAGTTCCATCCCGCGCTCGATGCCACCGGGGCCGGTCGCGCAGAACAGGATGCTTTCGTTCACCGGCCTGAACGTCGGCACGCCGGCGAGCGCGCGCAGGGCGAGCATCCAGTTCTGGTGCCGGACCTGCATCGGCAGGGTCTTGGTCGTCGTCATCTCATCGCTCCATTCTGGTGACGGCCTGTGGCCGGAGCATTTTTCCCGTTTCCCACGGTGCTCATCATCATTGTTTCCGAAGGACTCAGTTGACCGTGCGGGGCACGTTTCGCGCGGACACCGCCACCACCGTCTCGATCGCGCGACGCAGCCGGCGGACGGAGCGAGTGTTGCGGAACAGGCGCAGCAGCGCCGTCTCCGCCGCCGCCTCGATACGCGGCAGCGCCGAGGGCGGCAGGCCGACATCACGGGCGACGGCACGCCACAGGCCGGCCAGAACCACTTCGGCGTGATCACGACCGGGGCCGGACACCTCGACGACATCAATTCGAGACAGCAGCGGCGTCGGCAGCCGATCCACCCGGTTGGCGGTCAGGATCCAGTTGACATGGGAAAGGTCGATCTCGGCGGCGAGGCAGCCGTCAAAGTATCGGCCGGCGGTGGATCGTTCGAGCAAGGCCGAGCAGCGTGCCGACCGGATCGCCCATGTCGCCGCACGCAGCCTTCTCGACCTCGTCGATGACGATGACGGGGTTGGCACGCTGCGCGCGCAGCATCGCAATCGCCGGGAAGCACGGCTGGGCGTGGCGAAATCCGCGCGGGTTACCCGCCAGTTCCGTATTGCTATTGACCCCGACCAGCGACAGGATCGCGCTGCCGCAGCCGGACAGTTCGCCGATCCGCCGCGCCAGATGCGTCTTGCCTGCACCCGGCGGCCCGACGAGCAGCAGCGGCCGGAACGCCAGCCACGGTCGCCCCGCCCACAACTGCATTGCCGCCTGATCGGCGATTCGGTCGATGGCGTTGCCCAGCCATGGCGCTTCGGCCCTAAGGGCCGCGGCGAGGCGCGGCTCATCGCCGCCACGGGATCGCGGCAGCGTCGACGCACCGGCCAGCGGCAGCGGGGACGTCAGCTGCTCATACAGGTGCGGGATCGACGCGATCCATTCATTGGTCTCGTTGCCGTCGGAGGGGATCGATACGCACGGGCGGACATGCGGCTTGTCAAAAAGCACCATCATGCCCGCACCTCCGCGTCCGGCGTGGTCAGCCAGGCATCGGTCGCGATCAGCGGATCGCCATTTTCGCGAGACTTCGGCCACAGCTGCCATGTCGCCTTCACACGCGCGGCGAGGTGCTGGCGTATTGCGCCGTGGCACCCGGTTCGATGCGCCTCTGCCAGATCCGCGGAACGCATCGGCACGAACGCAGCACCGGCCGCATGGGCTACCGCGTCGAACGATGTGGCAGCGTGTCCGCCATATCCTTCCGCGACGTCGATCACGTCGCCCTCGAAAACCAGCTTGAGTTCGCGCAGCAGTCGCGCTGCCGCCATCGTGTCCCGCGCGGTATCGCAGGCCGAGATCAGCGAGGGCACGACGATATCCTCGGCCCGCCACAGTAGCAGACGCGCTGGGGGAACGTGCAACCGCTCGGCGAGCCAGGTCATTGTTTCGTGCGGGTCGTCGGTGACGGTGGTGCTGTGCGCTTCGAGATCGAAGCCGAGGTCGCCGAAGCGATAGCGCACGGTGAGCGTGGCTGCGCCGACGATGAGCGTGCGTGCCGGGCGGGTCGACAGGGCGGCCTGATGGATCCACGCGGTCGCGAGGATGACGGTATCGGTGTTCATGCAGGGTCCTTCAAACGGAAACGGCCCGGCCATCACGGGGATGGCCGGGCCGGCGGTGCTGGCGATGCGGGTAGCGGTCAGGCGGCCGCGAAGGCCCGTTCGTCCTCCTCACGTCCGAGCTTCGCCATGACCCGATCGAGTGCGGCGGCGATATCGGCATGAAGCGCGCGCGGGCGGCACCAGCGCGTCAGCGCGCAATCGACGAAGCCGGCGAGATGGCCGAGGTCCGGCGTGCGCTCCAGATGTTGGGCAAGTGCGGCCATCGGCCGGGTAACCAGCGCCTCGTCCGCAGCGCGGGAGGCGGTCCACGCGAACCACAGGATCAGCGTCGCGACCGCGTCTTCCGCGACGTATCGTCTGATGCGCTCGGCCTCGCCCCGCTCCCACAAAGCCGCGACATCACCGCCGGCGATATCGGTCTTGATCGGCACGCCGATCTGCTCGGCGATCGCCGCAAGCGATACCTTGCGGCCGTGACTGCAGTAGAGGTCCGCCAGATCGGCATGCTCGCCGCCGAAGCGGTTGGCCGCCGCATGGTCTGCGATTGCTTTCACGTTCCAGATTCGCGCACGCTGGGCAGCGAGTCGAAGCACAAGGGCATCGAACTGGCGACCGTTGTACGATGTCACGACCTGCGCCATCGCCATCCGCCGGTCGGCCTCAAGGATGAGGTCGGCCTCTTGCGTCTCGCCGGACACGACCAGCGCGGCGATGTCGAAGATCCATTCGCCACCCCGCAACCGTGCTTCGGCGAAGCCGGCAGCGACCGCCACATGGGTCGGCCACGGCGGAAACGACCCGTCCGGCATCGGCGGTGCTATCGTCTCGAGATCATAGGCCAGCACCGCTCCGGGTGTGCTGGCATGGTCTGGTTGGCGCGAAGATGCGTGCATGGTTCACCTCATCATGAAAAGCGGGACGCATCCCGCGGATACGATCAGAGCGCCGGGACCGGCGCGAACACGCACCTTTTCCCCTTCAACACCCTGATCGCAGACGCCGGTCGCCAGCCGGCTTTTCCATCGCTTGAACAAGCGGCGACCATTCAGCCGGAGGAACCCCAACGGGATGTTAAGGCGTTTGGTTTCATTGGTTCCCGATGCAAAATTCGGCACACGACGAAGACACCGATAGCGATGTGCCGGTAAACCCGTATTTCAGTCCGACGCTTGATCATCTCGAGCATGGTCTCGGTGAGCCAGTGCCTAACCATCAGGTCGCCTGCCGAGACTGTCCTTCGTCAGTGTGGTATTGGACCGAGGG
This sequence comes from uncultured Sphingomonas sp., assembly GCA_913777295.1. Taxonomy (GTDB): domain Bacteria; phylum Pseudomonadota; class Alphaproteobacteria; order Sphingomonadales; family Sphingomonadaceae; genus Sphingomonas. The sequence goes on from CAJYRU010000342.1 coordinate 5,594, forward strand.
GAACGAACTGTTCTGCCACTGCTCGGTGATGCACCGGACGACTTGGGGCGCGGGCGAAACCCCGGTCGAATTTTGTGATGGCCGCGAGCAAGCTGTCGCCAAGCTCATCGACGAAAGGGCGTCTCAGCGCTCCTGACTGCGGTTCGTCGGCGACGGTCGTCGTGCCGGTGTTTGTGCCGGCATCTGCGTTTCAGTCGCCGGCGTGCTGGCAAGATGCGCCTCATCCAGTCGACGGCCCTCCTCCCATCGCCTGTTCAAGGCCTGGCGCTGGGCCGCAGCTATGGCGAGGACCTGCCGCATGACCTGCGATTGCGCGGGCAACCGGGACCCGGCTCGTGCAGGCCCGACACCGCGCCGCACGGCGGAGGGGGCAGCGGGCACTGGTGCTGACATGCGCGGCATCCGCTTCTGCGATGCCTCGAACGCCGCAGCGGTTTCAGAGAAAGCCCTTTGCAGCGCGGGCTCATGGCGCCAGGCGTCGGCTATGCGGCGCAGATCGGCAGGTGCCCTTGCCGACAGCGTCCACCCTTGAGGGGCGTGAACAGCATCGCCGGCGTGAGAGGCGAGGTGAACCCCAAGGCGTGAAATCTCAGCACGCTGCCGATCAGCAATTTCATCCAGCCGCGCCTGCACGTTTCGAGAAGAGATGATGGCGGGTGCGACACCAAAGCGAGCCAGAACTGCATCGTTGACCACACATCGGTCGTTGCCGTCGAACGCTATCAGAATTCGCTCGGCCTCAACGGCCGTCAGCATCGCGTCGAGAATCTTGGCTGAGTTGTACTCTGTCGCGACACGCCGGGCGTCTGCCGCTTCCTCGCGCTGACGCTCCTCTTCGCGTTTGCGCTGGTCCTCCTCAAGCAGACGTTCGGCTTGGATGCGCTGCAGTGTCAGCCGCTCACGGCGCAGGCGATCTCGTGTCGCCGCCGCCTCGGCTTTACGCCGTTCAAGCAGATCGAATATCTGCTGGACGTTCCGATCGACCGCGTCGACTTCCAACGCGAAAGCCTACTTCGGCACGTCGATCGTTCGATTCACAGCGTGTTGCGAGAAGCCGATCGAGAGTCCCGGGTCATGCCCAACAGCAGCGTTCACGCGAGATGCCGCGAAACGGCTGAATGCAGAAATTGTCGGACGGTGCGGCATCGGCGTCACGGCGCTGACCGAACGCGAGGGTATCATGCGGACCTGGTCGCGGTCCATACCCTTTGGAACGGCGCTCAGCCGATGCTGCCGGTCACGCACTGCCGTCACGCCAGGAATCGCAGGGGTCTTCGAGGGTCCCGGAAGCAAAGCCGCAGCCGGGATAGCCGGGATCGGCCGGGACCGATTGCAAATTTGCAACTTGGATTGTCATCAGCCGCGGTAGCGCACCGTCACCGGTGGTTGCGACAACGCCAGGAACGTCGGCGATCGACAGTCCCTGCGCAAGTGCTGCGGCGATCGACAGATTTGGCACAGGTGTCATCGTAATTAGTATCGGTGCCGCACGTTCCTTGACGCGATCTAGCAACGCCTTTTCCGCCACTGTGTCTTCCTGCGCGTGTCGGAGGTGCTCGTCGAGCAGCGCCGCCTCGCCCGCAAGGCTCTTCTCCCAGTTTCGTTCATTGACAGCGTCCAGCTGACCTCGGCGGACACGCGCCGTCCGCGCCGGACCAAGGTGCTGTTGTGGCGCGATGGGCAAACCGCGCTCGGCGTTCGACAAGGCGGTGTACCGAATGCTGAGCCCCGCTTCCTGCACGACTTCGGTTTGGACGGCAGCGTAAAGGTGGCGCGTTGCTTCGAACGCGTCCGGGTTGTCGATCTCGCGCTGCATCATTCTGCCGATATCCCATTCATGGTCGCCGGTGCGAACCATGGGACGAGTCGAAAACAGGAGGTGCAGATGCCATTTGCGCTGATCGCCCTCTTCGGACGGCGGGTGCAGCGCCAGCGCGAAGGGCAGGTCACGGTCGCCGAACTGCTCCTCGGCGAAGCGCTTTCCGATCTCGAACATACGCTCGATGCCGCGGTCCATCTCCAGCAACTGATACGGAACGTTGGCAATGGCGTGGAACAGTATTTTCGCGCCGCCCTGCGCCTCCCGGTTGAACAGTTCGACAGCTTCAAGTGCGGCAACCGCCTCCTCGACCGTCTCACCGACGTTGGACATGAACAGTATGCGGCCATCGTCCGTTTCGTGCGCGCCCTGCCAGATGTACAGCGTCGCGCGGCGACTCACTCCCGCCTTGGTAGCGTGCCCGTAGTAGCGCACGCGGAAGAAGATGCCCACGCGTCCCGCTCGGTCGGTGATCTGCCCTGAATAACGCGGCAGCTGCGAGGCGGCCGCAAGCCAGCCGGTTCGCGTCGACCGATGCATCTCCGGCTTGCGTTCGATCGCGGTCCGCGGCCGGTCATCCGGCTTTACCCTGATACGCTTCCACAGCGCTCGGTTGCGCCGATCAGCTTCCTGCAACTCCTTCTGCAGTTCCCGCTCCGCACGCCGGAACTCGCGAGCTTCCTGTTTCCGAGCCTTCCGCGCGTCTCGGATAATCTTGGCGATAGCGCCAGTGCGCTTGCGCACGATCCGGTGCGCCTCGGCCGCTGTAACCGACGTCCAGATTTCACCGGAATTGCAAATTTGCAACTGCACTTCTTGAATCCTGGAACGAAGAAAAAAGGGGGTGCCCATCAAGTCACGGGAAACGGGACGCAGTGCTTTCAGCAAGCTGAAAGATTTATTTCGCCAACACCTCCTCTTGAACTTCACTATCTTAATACCTGATGCCTGCCCCCTCAATCCCGCTAATTTTCCATTTGCCGCTCAACAAAGGGGGGCGGTAAATAAAGCCGCGTAGATCTGGTTGATGGCTCTTGGAAGGAGCCAGATTATGAATGACGACAGCGAGTCGATCAGCGTTGCTGGACAGACGATCGATATGGAGGGCGACGCGGCGGGGGTTCCTAGTGAGGCGTTGCTCATCGCGCGCCACACGGCGAACGCGCTCCGGCGGCGGGCGCTGCTGTCCGCGAATACGACGCTGGTCCAGCGTGACCCCAAGGACGTTGCCGGAGCCATCGCGCTCGGCTTCGTCCTGCGCGGTCGCGGGCTGGGCGCTGCCGACAGCTGGCGGCTCGATGGCCTGCTGAGCGGAAGCGTCGACGAACTGACCCAACGTCTGACCGAGGCGGCGAGCCATCTGCCCGGCGGCGATGCCGGCGCGGTACGGGTACGCGCGATCGACCTTGCCGCTGCCGAGCTGGCGGCAAGAGGGGAATATGCGGCGTGGAAGCGCCGCGCCGATCGCTACTTCGACGAACGCGATGCATGGCTCGCCGCTGACGAGGAGATGCGCCTCACCGGTGGCTGGCGCCAGCGCCGCATGACGATGGGTCAGCAGGACCTGATCCGCGCGACGTGCGCGCTGTGGGAAATTGATTTGCCGGGGCATATGCTGCGAGGCAGCGCACACGACTGGCTCGACGCCGCGCGCGCCAACCTGCGCTACAAGGGACTGAGCGCGTGACGGCAACGTTCGGCTGGACCGATCGTCACGGCGTCACGCACGACCTGTCCAACCACGACGACATTGAGCGCGAGCGACAGGAGGTCAGGCAGGAACTGCTCGATCTGCGTGCGAGGCTCGCGAGTGCCGATGACGCCGAGTTCGTGGCGGCGTACGATGAGGCGGCGGCGCTTGGCGAGCGGCTGATGGCGCTGCAGCAGGACCTGCAGTGCTTCGTCCGGCACGAGGCCAGGCGCGCTGTGGCAATGATCGAGCAGATCGACCTGGACGCCTCGTTCCTCCGCAGCCTGCACCGTAGCTACGAGCAGCGCGAGGCATGCGGTGACGACCCCGCAGTCTTGGCAGTGCCTCCGACGCCTGACCAGATGTCGGTGCTGCGGCGGCAGGCTATCCGGGATGGCCGGGCAGCGATCATCCCTTCCACCTTCGGCGAAGCGCACACCCTGTTGTTCGCGCATTCGGCAACGCATCTCCAATATCCTGCGCGAATGGCTCGCCAACGGCGCGCTGCGTGTCGAGCGCCGAGCCGACCCGACGAAGGGTCGTGACGTGCCCTACGTGGTCGTTGGGGACGTGGTCGAATGACCTTCCCCACTTCGACAGGTGGGGAGGATCAAGTGGGGAAAGTGGGGAACCACAATCACCCCACCACCACCTCCCCTTTTATAAGGGGAGGTGGGGTGGGGGTGGTTCCAGGCCCATTCCAAGTGGGGTGGTGAGGTGGGGTGGAGCGCCCCGAACTGAGCAACGAGAGCGAGGGACCGACGATGGAAACCGAACAGGACAACAGGAAACCACCCAACGAAAAGGAACAGGCACGCATCGCGACGGCCCGCGAGCGCTGGATTGCTCGCGTCCCGCCGGTCGAAGCCGCAGTAACCGACGACAACGGGATTGGCCCGCATCACAACGATCCCAGCGGCTGGACAATGCGGATCGGTGACACGCTCGGCACCCGGTCGCCCGACTTCATGCGGCAATCCCTTACGATGCTGAACAGGGCTTCACGGAGCCGGGGGAAGGCAAACGCGACTGAGCAGGAGTTGAACGCCAGTCTGGCGCTGGTCGCCGCGATCAAGCCGGAGGACGAACTAGAGGCTGCGCTGGCGATCCAGATGGCGGCGAACCATGCGCTTACCACTGACGTCCTTAGTCGCGCCTGCAACACCGACAGTTTCGAATGGGTGCAGTTGTACGGCAACCTTGCCGTCAAGCTGCAAAGGACGTTCACGGCGCAGGTCGAGGCGCTGGCGAAGCTGCGGGGCAAGGGGCAGCAAACGGTTCGCGTCGAGCATGTGACCGTTCATCCTGGCGGTCAGGCGATCGTCGGCGACGTGTACCACGGTCAGCCCGGGGCGGCGGGGGTCAATAAGGAAACGGCGGGTCAACCCTATGGAACGGACGGAAGAACCCAAGGCGCTCAGGGAAGCGCGCCGATGCTTAGCCAAGACGCGACGGGGCACGGCGTGCCAATCCCCGGCAATGCCGAACGGTCGTTGTCGCCTGCACGGCGGACTGTCACGCGGCGCGCCCGGCAACCAAAACGCTCTGAAGCACGGGATGTATAGTCAGGCGGCTATCGAGACGCGCCGGGAAGCCGCTGCGATCCGGCGTGAGTGGCGCGAAATTGATCGGCTGGGTCGCTGGTGATTGGGTCGGCCAAGGCGAACGGCATGGCTACTGCATTCGCAGAAAATGACCGGTGAACATTGATAGCAATATTGGTTGGGACACGCCGAATGGCGGCGGCTGATGCGACGCTCAGTAATGTGCTCGTACCCGAGCGGTCTCTAAGCCCCGGCGCCCAAATGAACCGCGATGACGCCCGACAGTTAGGTAGTCCCTATCGAAACAGGAACACTATGACCCACACGCCACCTATCCCGGTCGCCAACCAAGTGCCGTATCCTCTGACTGCATCGAACGGTCCGGCCGATGCCGACAAGGCTGCGCTCGTTGCCCAGATGAAGTCCAACAGCGAGAGGCAGCAGGCGTCGGGTTCGGCACTGCCAGTCGCGCTGCTTGTCGGCGCAGCGTTAGCTGGCGTTATTTGCTACGTCCTCTGGACTGACCGCGCTAGCACGGCCAAGCGAAATTAGGCAGGTGAAGGAAGGCGGCCAACGAACCGCCTTCTTGCCGAAAACTCTACAGCAGGTCACCTTCGCCGATCGTCACCAGTTCGCTGACCTGTCCGCGATCCAGCGCCTTGCCTGCTGCTTCGGCCAGCCGAGCCGACTGTTCTTGAGCAACCGACAGCGGATCATCTAGCGTCTGTTCGCCGGCTAGCGCCTCAAGCGCGCTGTACTTCACCGCAAACTGCTGCTGCTGGTCATCCACCGTCCCAGTGAACTGGACCTGATAGTCCGTCGGGTTGTCGGTGAAAGTGGTTGTGTCGATCGTCAGTCCGGTATTGGGCACAGGGTGCTCCTCGTCTCAAATGCTCTGCGTCGACGCTGAAGCGCATTGAGTTCGCGTTGAGTTCCAGCAGATTGATGCTGCTACCGCGCTTGTGCTCGGGCATAAGCCAATCATGCCTTGGCGCAGAATCATTGCGCCTGCCATTCAGGAGGCGCAACCAATCCTGTTAGTTTTGCCGCGTTCCAGTCGATCGCGAGAGGCCGAGTAAAGCCGTTTGAACAAGCTCGCGTGACGCTGCCTCGCCATATTCACGTTCCCAGCACAGCATCGCCGCGCGTATCAGCGCGGTACCGGCGTCCTCTGATAACAGTTCACGCGCTATGTCAGCCAGGGTCACACTCCTGTTGGTTATAAGCGCGTCCCGTTCGAAGTCTTGCTGACTGCACACCACGGACGATTCCAAAAAAACGACATGGTGACGCTAGGGTATAACGAGCCACCGCGGAAGAACCCGGCGCGTACCCTTGCCTCGCAGCCTAGCTGCTCCTGGATCCGGCCGTTGCATGAGTTTATGCGTCATTTCGCGTAGCGAAGCGTCAGCGCCGCCAACAATTCTCGTTTTTTATCGTAGGGCGCAAGCATGACGCTGAAGGCGTAGCAGCTCAGATTGAATGAGGCGATGTTGGCATCACCAATGGCATTCGTTGCCATCGCAAGGGCATCTGGATCGTCGCGTCCATCAATCCGTATCGCAGTGAAGCGCCCGTTTGTGACGGTCACCGAGATGCGGTCGTCCTTCCGACATACGATGGATTGCTCAATCCGGCGATCATGCTCAGCAGCAGGCGGGTTGTCGTGCCGCATGACGGATGGTGGGACGACCAATGCCTGCACCGCAACGGGCAGGAACATTGATGTGCCGAAAGTTAAAAGGCTAGCCATTAGATAATCCCTACCGGTTTAGTATCCGACCTCCAGCGTAAGAACCACGAGACGGCCATCAACTCTGCCAACTAGCGTAACGTTGCCGCCAGGATAGTCGGGACCGCTCATCGCCGCGATAGCGAGCCCGTCCATGGCCACGCTGAAGAGGGGTTGGTATTTGGTCCCAGTCGGCGCTGTGACGATTGTCTGTCGCTTCCTATCGTCCATCCAAGCCCCGAAGTCCCACGAAGAGCCAAGGTAGCGTAACGCTTGCTCGGCTGGTGGAGATGCCTTCGCGGGCTGCTTCGCTGGCCGATGGTCATTGCAATCCGCCGACTCGAAGCGACCGTTTGAAAGCGTGCCGCCAATGTAGTCAGCCTTCAGCAGCAGGCAGCGGCCGTCATCGAACTCAAGCGTGATCGGCAGAAAGCCAAAACTCCACGCCGCTGTAACCTTCGTCTTATCCTCATCGATCGCGAACGCTCCGACCACCTTGGTATGCGCTGTCGAGGTTCCCCGACGATAGCTGGGATCCGGTTTGACCATTCTGGATATTTCGATGTCGGACAGGCGGGTGAGTCGTGGTCTCGAAGGATCTTGATTCGGTGCGACGCCTGGCAATGGGCCGTCGCCGCTATAGCCGGCCGGAGGAACGAATTGAGCTTGAGTGGCAGTTGCTGAAACCGCCATAGCCAAGCTTGCGATAACGCGAAGGAACCGCCGTGAAGTCACCATCGTCGCGTCTCCGTTCAGTAGCGATCGAGTGAGCATAGGGATGGGGGGCGTTTGGCCAGCTTTCTACAATAGTGACCCGGCCGCAAAGGTGTTCATTGAACGCACACCCTTGTCGAGATCGGCTAGCTACCTACCCTAGGTGACATGTGCAACCGCGCTCGATTCGCCGGCGAACCCGCCGACCTGTTCGGATCAGCCTCGAAGCTGTTCCCCGAACGCCCACGCGACAACCGGTTCCACCCACAGGAACTGCGGCCGAAGGGTCGCGCCTATGTCATCCGCGAACAGGACGGCGAACGCGGCTGGGACATCATGTCGTGGGACGTGCTGGGTGGTCAGGCGGCATGGCCAATGACCAACGTCCGCAACCTCAAGCTGCCGCAATGGCGCAAGCTGGCGGCGGACCCGGCGAACCGCTGCCTCGTGCCGTTGACCGAGTTTTGCGAATGGACGCCCGACAAGCACGATCTGGGCGACGGCAAACCCGCGATCAAAGGCGAGATGTGGTTTCAGGTCACCGACCAGCCGACGTTCGCCGTTGCCGGGTTCTGGCAACAGACTGCCGAGGGCAACGGGTTTACGATGGTGACGTGCGATCCGAACGAGCTGGTCGCGCCGATACACCCTAAGGCCATGATAACGATCCTCCGGCCGGATGACGTCGATACCTGGTTGCGCGGGAGCTATGACGAGGTGGTCGCGTTGCAGCGGCCGTATAATGCGGCGGCGATGATGGTACGGGGGCCGGTGTTTCCGACACGCAAGATACCTAGCTGACCACCATTCAGAACAACTGTTCACGCAGCCACTTTGTCATTCGTCCTTCGTCGGCTTTGTCTCAATACCGAGATGGCGTTTCGCCAAGCCCGATGCGCCGGCACCGATCGCCCCACTGAAGAGCAACTGCTTCAGGTTGGTTAGCTGCTCCGGTTTCAGAAACGGCCAAGGGGAAATAGCGTGATATACCACGACCAAAAACATTATACCGGCTGACACGGCGAGCATGTAAATGCCCCAAACGACGATACGGTGAACATGCGATTGCACCCGTCCTTGGGCGAGCAACGCATCGATCTGCTGCTTCGTTCTAACGCTGCTCGCGTCCATACCGGACGCGAACACCACTTCCTCTGCCAGCCCTTTCGTGCCTTCCGCCTTGTCCGACTGCGGCGGCTCAGGAAGTGGCGGTAGTGCTGTCAATGCGAAGGCGCAGCGCTGCGCTCAGCATTGATGCGCCGGTAATGGTCGGCGATCATATCGTCTGTAATTGGGGAATTACGACCGCGCCGCCATGCAATGTCCCATGGCGTTCCGTCCTGATGGGTCAGGGTCGAAAGCTGCCCACCAGAGTACGATCCGTAGGCATTAAATACCGCTTGGACCAACTCGTCCTCGTTAGGGGCCAAGGGTTCACCGTACCAGAGACGTTGGTCGACCGGGTTTGAACGCCAATCCTTGATCGAGTGGTATAGCGACGGTACGACCGGCCCGTACTGCCATGCTTCGATCCGATCACCGATCAACCCGCCGCCGCGCAACGGGAAGCTCCAACCGTGAGCGATATAGGTCAGCTTGATTAGCTGAAGCGGGGTCAACCGGTTACCGGAAAGTTCCCGGAAGCGGTCCGCTACAGCGGCTGCGCTTGCCATAGCTCCCTCCTACTTAAAGGCATGAATCGCCAAAGCGGCGACACCCGCTGGTGACGCCGCCAACATTAGATATAGCTGTCGCAGCAGCAGTTGACAACTTGGCATGGTTAACGGTGGCGCCAACACCCATCCTATGAAGCGATGAAACAGCGTGCGGCATGGCCATTACCGCTTCACCGGCCACCGATCGCACATCGGCCGCTGGATCGGGCATTCCTTGCCGCGCATCGACCGCTGACGAGCTGCCTCCATATCTCGCTGATGCTGCTTGATCGCCTCGGTGACGAACCGCCGGCTGGCGTCCTGATCGCTCACGGCACTACCAGTTCGGGCGGCACGGACGCACGCAAATCCCCCGCGCTGATGGACCATGCGCGGGCCAGCGCGTCCAGTTCGGCCAGCGACACACGATCCCGCGCCGAGATAGTCGCCAACCGGTTTGGCGGAATACCGGTTAGTCGCGACAGCTTCTCGTAGGGCGTCGTTTTTTGGCCGACCCAGGCATCGAACCACCATGTGCCCCGCGCGATACTCTGGGCCACGGGGTGCGCTGGCGACCAAGTGTCGAGATACACCGGCAACGGACGTTCGCCCTTCCGCTTCACGGCAGGACCGCCAGTGTCAGCTGCTCGCCACGCGCAGCCAGAACGCATCGCGCCTGCTGTGCCGCATCGACCGCCTGCCGGTACTCGACGGTGCCGTATCGCTCCGCCTCGTCGAACCCGAACCGCGCCCAATCGTCGGATGGATAGCAGGCGTCATAGATCGCGCGCGCAGCTGCACGCAGACGCAGATCGTGCTGCATCGGAAGCTCCCTTGTCGTGTCGAATCGCCCAGCGGGCGGGCGAAACCAGCGTAGAACGAATAGGGAACGATTCGCAAGGCGGGTTCGGGTAACGCGAGGCCTTACTCAAAGGCAATGCGCCGCGTTGCCAAGACACGCCGCCAAAGACAAACTGTCCGAATGACCAAACGCTTACTCGCTATACCGCTCCTCGCTTGCCTCGCATCATGCGCAGGCTCCAATCAATCACGCTCAGGCGTGGTTACGGCGAGCACACCACTCAAGGTTGCGTCGTGGAATATGGAGTTTTTAGCCGCGAACGATGGGGCGGGCTGCAACCCTCGCACGCCGGCGGACTATCTCGCGATGCGCAAGATCGTGGACACCATCGACGCGGACGTGATCGCCTTTCAAGAGGTCGAGAACGAAACGGCGGCCGCGCGGGTTTTTGACCCGGCACGATACACAATCCTTATGGAGCAACGGCCAGGCGAAGCCTCCGGTAGCTGCGGCGGTAAGCGGCCAGAGCAGCAGTTCATCCGACAGGCAGTCGGCTTCGCCGTCCGCAAGGGCATAACGATCACGCGCAATCCCGATGTAACCGCACTGTCGCTAGGCAACCCCCAACTTCGATCTGCCGTGGACATCCGCGTGACGGCAAAAGGCCACCAACCGCTTCGGCTATTGGCGGTGCATCTGAAGTCCGGTTGCTTCCAGGGAGAGCGGGCGGCAGCCTGCGGCGTGTTGCAGCAACAAGTGCCGGTCTTAGAGAGCTGGATTGACGCTGCGGCAAATGGGCCAAACCGATTCATCGTCCTCGGTGACTGGAACCGCCGGCTGGGCGAGCCCAACGACGCAGTGTGGAGGGAACTTGACGATGGGAATCCGGCCAACGCCGACCTTCGGTTGGCGGATGAGGGCACGAGTCCGCGCTGTGATCCTCGCTACACGGCGTTCATCGATCACATCGTTCTCGATCGGCGTGCTGCCAGCGACTTGGCCGGGTTTATCGAAACCACCTACCCGGCTGGACAGAAGCATCTCTCAGATCACTGCCCTGTGACCGTCATGCTCGACGGTTAAAACATAATGCGTAGAAGCGGTGCCGCCACGCTGACGGCACCGTTGTTCACTCACTTGATCGGTTTGGCGCCGGGCGTACCGCACTTCGCAAACTTGCCCTTGGCGTCCTTACATTTCACCGGCTTGGCGGGAGCGGCCGGCGGGCACTTCGTGAAGCGCCCTTTGGCGTCCTTGCACGGCGCTGCGGATGCAGGAACGGCAGCGATCGAGGCGAGCGAGAACGCGAACAATACGGTCTTCAGCATGGTATCCCTCCACAGCCCATATGGGCGTCGAACCATACGCTCTCGCGATCCTTCCCTTCAACCGGCCGATTGCCCCGAAGTATACGGGTCACCGTTAAGCGTTTTTCCATCGCCGCCTGACACGAAACCGACATGTCCATCGTTGCCCTTACCTGTGCCCTGATCGCCATCGACGGCGACACTCTTCGTTGCGGCGCCGAGCGTATCCGACTTCTCGGTATCGACGCCCCAGAAATGCCAGGCCACTGCCAAGAGGGTCGCAACTGCGCACCGGGCGATCCAGTCGCTTCTAAAAACGCTTTGGCGGAACGTGCCAAAGGGCCAGCGACGATCGAACGCATTGGCAGGGACCACTACGATCGCACGCTTGCCCGCATCCGGGTGAACGGCGTTGATCTGTCTTGCGCGCAAATCCGAGGTGGGCATGCGATCTATCGCGCCGACTGGGATCAGTTCGCATTCATCGCAACAGATTGTCCCAGCGCTACCGCTGCCGCGAGGAAGCCGGCGGGACGGATTACGAAGCAGCCCGCCGTACGCCAGCCTCCAGTGCCTAACCAGGCTAGCGGCTGGAGCTATCGTAACTGCGGCGAAGCGCGTCGTGCAGGCGCGGCACCCCTGCGTCGGGGACAACCGGGATACGGCGCCCACATGGATGGCGACGGGGACGGGATCGCCTGCGAGCCGATCAGAAGATAAATACGATCGCGTGGCAGCTTTCGATGATTCGACCGATCCCGTCCTTGGAGCGGCTTGCAACCGCCTCGCAGCATTCTGCGAGGCCTTGCCGGCCGACATTATCGTAGACGACGCCTCCGGGCTGACCGAGGGCGATTTGGCCCTGATCCTTCGAAGCCTCTACGCCACCCGGCAGCACGTGCCGCTTGAAGAACTCACGATTGAACAGGCGGCTGCACGATATGCAGCTGCGCCATTCAGCCCCCCTACCGGACGCCGATCCCCGTGGGCGCGCGATGACGGCTGAAGAGGAAAGATGGAGCGAAGCAATCTTGGCGCTGCGCATTCACGGCGCCGCCGCGCCCGTTTGGATCGCAGAGCGGATAGGCGCACTCGCATTAGCCGGGGATGCCGAGGGAATCGCGCGCTTCAAAGACATGGCAGCGCGGGTCGAGGCGTTGCGAGACGGAACACGCCAGTGAAACCGCAGCGACGGTTTGGTTTGTACGTGGAGGCAACCGTGGTCGGTATCCTCATAGGTCTTGGGCTGCTTTCTGCTCTGTACGGCTACCTGCACTGAACGAAACAAGCGCGAAGCCCCCAGTCAGTTAGATCGCGCATCGTCATCGTAACTGCAGCTCACGAACGTCCCACGTTGGGACTGCACCGATTTGGCGCTATCGACACCAACGTGGACGAATCGAATACCCCGCCGCTGACCCCGCGTGAACGTCGCTGCCTTGAGTTGGTGGCACGCCATTTTGATTCCGAGGCTATAGGAGCGGAACTCGGCATCGCGGCTGGCACGGTCAATCGGTACATCCACGACGCAACCCGCAAGCTCGGCGCTCGCAACCGCAAGGAAGCGGCGCGGATGCTGCAGGAGATGGATGCGTTGGGTCCACCCCCATCCGAAAATTGGGTAAGGAACGGATGGGTAGTCCCGCCCCCGCCATCAGCGCCACCAGTGGTGCCGCAGTCGGTCACGGCACCAGCAACAGGGTGGCGGCGGCTTCTCTACTTCGAACGACCTATGGACCCAGCCGAGCTGGGCCCGGGGCAGCGTCTAGTAGCGATGGTCGGCATTCTCCTCGCGCTGAGCCTTGGTTTGGGGTTCGCCGTAATCGCTGCCGCAGGGTTGATGGCCATCTACGGCCACCTGCGCTTCTGATCATATTGGGGGACATATGGCAGCGCTTCATCCGGTAATTATCGACACCACCCACGGCCTGTTAACTGCCGAGACGTCCCAGGACGCAGCGATCGCGAGTGCCGCTGCTTTGATCCAGACGATCGTAGCCGACCGGGCGCAAGTGCGGCTTGCCTTCGGAGACATTCAGGCGCCGCTTAACGATGCAGCCAAAGCCCTCGCGCTGGGTGTCGAGGCGCGCGCTCATTACGGGCGCGCGCATCGGCGACTGCATGAGCTGGGCATTGAGAAGGGCTTGTTCCAGCCGACCGGGCATGGAGACATTTTTCCGACGCAGGACGACAGCGACCAAGCGCCAAGCAAGGCAGCGATGGAAACAGGCGATAGCGGCCTGCCAGCCAGCTTGCAGGCCTCTGCCTGAACGCCATCGTCTACCTCACGCTGCTACTCGCAACGACTGTCTATGCTTTCCGGCGAGGCGGTCGTCCCGAGAAGTGGGCCGCAGCGATGATCGTCGCTGCCGTCGTTGCATCTGGGATCGTCGGGTCGTCCGGAAAGGTTCTCTTTGCACAGCGTGAGGTGCGTCTTTTCACAGTCGATGCCATCCTCTGCATCGGCTTCGTCGCGCTCGCTCTTAGGCGCGAAAGGCTGTGGACATTATGGGCTGCCGCATTGCTGGCCTTGTCGATCGAGCTGCAGCTAGCAATCTGGATTGCGCCTGTGGGGCATCTCCGGAATGTCTATTTACTGCTCCACGCGTTGAACGCGTACCCATTGCTCGCGCTTCTGGCCGCGGCCACGGCTCGGCATCACCAACGGAAATTCGCAATTTCGCCATAAGCTCGATGCAATGGCTTGTAGATTTAATGAGCCGGCTTCGCACAGAGTTCGTCATTGATTCGAGCGCAACAGAAGTCCTTGTAGAAATTTATCTTGCCGAAATTTCAGGACGTCCGCTGTCGGTAACCGCCGCATCACTCTGTGGCGGACACAAACAGACGACAGGCTTACGCTGCGTGACAATGCTGGAGGAGCATCGGTTGATCGTCCGATTACCCGATAGCAATGATCGGCGGCGCTCCTTCGTGATAATGAATCATAACGCCCGAAGGCGGCTGATCGCGCTCATGGGTGAGGCCGTAGATTGTCGGATCAAGCATCCGCCAGGAACGTGGTCTCCTACCCTGGCGAAGGTTAGAGGAAAATCTTGAATAATTTAGAATAATAACCAGACGATTTGATCTACTTTTCAATGACAAACGTGCCAAAACATCCGCGAGAAAGGATAGTATAGAGCCGGCAGTGAGCAGGCTCGACGAATGCCGTAAAATGCTACGGGCGAGTGCGCGATCAGACGATGCATTGCTTGATGGACCAGCTGCACCTTAAGCAATAGGCCAGATCTCTGATGACAAGCTATACGGTCAGCTGCACCGCCGTATGGTTCCACTCCCGACAAACGTTGGCAATCGGAAGCGGGTCGAAGCTGCGCCAATGGGACGACGCATACCGACCGGAATGTTCGGGGGTCGTACACCATCGAGAACTTCGTTACACATTCTCCAGCGGTGGATCTGCCTGATAAGCAAGACAGAACCGCAACCAAGACGCATGAAATACCGACCGGGGGGCGGCAGCATGGATGGCATCGACGACGTAGGGGCTTTGGTCACCGGTGGACTGGCGGCCCGGACGCTGGAGCGTGAAAGGAATGGTCCCGGCTATGCCGACGCTCACCATTTGCAAGGGCATGACTGCGCCAACTGCGGCGCGCGGCTGACGGGCGATTACTGTAACGCTTGCGGACAGGCGGCGCATCTGCACCGCGACATGACAGGCTTCGCGCATGACGTCCTGCATGGCGTGTTCCACTTCGATGGTAAATTCTGGTCTACGCTGCCGCTGCTTGCGTTCCAGCCCGGCCGGCTGACCCGCAGGTACATCGATGGCGAACGCGCCAAGTTCGTCACGCCCATGGCGATGTTCCTGTTCTCAGTCTTCTTGATGTTCCTCGTAGTGAGCAACGTTCCCGGCTGGTTTTCGCCGAGTGACGTCGAGGCAAAAGCGCCAAGCGTTGAGGCTGCACAGCAGGATCTCGGTAAATCAATCGAGAAGGGACAAGCGCGGGTCGATCAACTGGTGGCCGAGCGCTCGACGGTGGCCAAGGCTGGCGGCAACACTGCCAAGATCGACAACAAATTGACCGAAGCCCGCAACGAATTGCGCGGATTGCGTATCGCCGAGCGCTTCATTCCTGGTCAGGCCACCGACGCAGCCAAGCTACGCGCTAGCTCTCCAATTTCGGGGAATGCAACGGCGGATCGCGCAGGTGCGTGGTTCCAACAGAAGTTTGATCATGCGCGGGAAAACCCGAAGCTGCTCTTCTACAAAATGAAGAGCAGCGGGTATAAATACAGCTGGGCGCTGATTCCCATGTCGCTGCCGTTCCTCTGGGTCATGTTCGCATGGCGGCAGCGCTTCGGTATGTACGACCATGCGGTTTTCGCGACCTACTCGATCGCCTTCATGTCACTGCTGGTAGTGGTCCTGACGTTGATCGGCTGGACATTCGGCAGCTTTGGGCGGACGCTGGCGTGGAGCGCATTGTTCCTCGTACCGCCCGTTCACATGTATAAGCAGTTGCGCCATGCGTACGAGCTTCGTCGCTTCAGCGCCCTCTGGCGAACCGCTGCGCTGCTCCACGTCGTGACATTCACTTCGCTCGCGTTCTTCCTGTTGCTCCTCTCGCTGGGCCTCGCGGACTGATCTGCATCCTTTGCGTTTGCGCCATAGCGAAGCAGAGCTCGGAAACGCGACGTCACTCCCGGCACTTCGAACGTCACATGGCGTGCAGAAAATCTGGCACTCGCTTCGATCCAGTAAGGACCAATCGACCTATTGACGTCACATCGGACAGGTAGTCGACTGTCGCAATTCGGCCGGGGGGCCGAATCATATTTGGGGGCTACATGAAGAAGGCAATCTTGATTGCCGCTGGCATTATGCTGGCGGCCAATGCGAACGCGCAGACAACGGGCTTGGCACCGGCCACCCCGGCGCCGACCGTCGTAGTCGGTAGCGATGCATCAATCCTCCGTGCCGGCACTTCGGTAGTGCTGCGCACGCTCGATGGACTCACAACCGAGGGCAAGAAGCTGAAGGTTGGCCAGCGCTTCAATCTGGAGGTCGCCGAGCCGGTGCAGGTCAACGGCGTGACCGTCATCCCGGTCGGGGCCCATGCGGTTGGCGAAGTCACCGATGTCCGTAACAAGGGGATGTGGGGCAAGTCGGGACGCATTGGCGCGCGGCTAGTGTACGTTGAAACCAATGGTCGTCGCCTGCGCATGTCGGGCCAAATGGACGATAAAGGCGTGACCGGGACGGCGGGCGTCGTCGGCGCAGTCGTATTGGTGCCAGTTGCTGGGTTCTTCATGACCGGTACGAGCGCACGGATACCAGCTGGTTCGAACGTGACTGGCTACCTAGATGAAGACGTGCCCGTAGCTTTCACCGGGTCGACGGCTCCAGCTCCGATGACGGTCCAGACGTCGAGTAAGTGAAAACAAGCGGCTGGCGTCCTGTCACGCCAGCCGTGCCTCCCAAGAAAGGTGAGAAACTGATCGGATTAGCCGGAGCGTTCATCTCATCGATCTACGCCTTAACCCTCGCGGCAACGCCTGGCGGATTGAACGCTGAGGGTTGTCACACAGATCGTAAGGGCGGCACGGGCTACCATTGCCACCGGCCCGTTCGCAGGCAGCCGGCAGCGCAAACTCGATCTCTCCTCTCAAACACCACGAGCTTTCGAAATTGCACGGAAGCTCGCGCGGCAGGCGCTGCCCCAGTTCGCCGCGGTGATGCCGGTTACAGCAGACAACTCGATCGCGACGGTGATGGCGTTGGTTGCGAATAGAGGTGGCCCCAACGCGTTGTAGCGGATCGTCGCATCGGTTGATGCGTAGAGGGAAACGCTGGCGAGCCGCGCCAGTACCGGAGACGTCATGCTCAACGCACCCGCCGACAGCCAACGACAGCAACGTTCATGACTGGGGTGTGGGCAGCGGGCTTCTGGGGCCTCGTCGGCGGCTCTGCGCTGCTGCTCGGCGCGATGATCGCCTATTTCGTTCGCCTGCCTCAGCGCTTGATTGCTTCGATCATGGCGATCGGGGCCGGCGTTCTGATCTCTGCCGTGGCATTCGACCTGATGGACGAAGCGTTCCAGCAAGGCGGCTTTGACTCCACGGCGTTCGGCTTTCTCGGCGGGGCAGCGGTCTACACGCTTGCAAACATCATCGTGTCGCGACGAGGCGCCAGGCACCGCAAACGTTCAGGCTCGAACCCGGACGAAAGCCAGCCCGATGCTAGCTCCGGATCCGGCACCGCCATTGCGATCGGCGCGCTGCTCGATGGCATCCCAGAGTCTGTCGTGATTGGCGTTAGTTTACTCAGCGGTGGCGGGGTCAGTATGGTGACCGTTGCGGCAGTGTTCCTCTCAAACGTCCCGGAAGGCCTCTCCAGCGCCGCTGGAATGAAGACAGCGGGACATAGCGCACGATACATTTTCGGTGTGTGGGGCGGTATCGCGGTTGCCTCTGCCGTTGCTGCGATGATCGGCAACGTGGCGCTCGTAGGCAGTAGTCCGGACCTCATCGCCGGGGTCACAGCTGTAGCCGCTGGCGCCATCCTGGCGATGTTGGTCGACACGATGATTCCAGAGGCCACTGAGGCGACCCATGACTATTCTGGACTGATCGCAGTGTGCGGCTTTCTGGGAGCCTTCATTTTGTCGAAAAGCGGAGGCTAAACCGCTTTTGCCAACGGTTCGGGCTTCTTGTCATCCGGCAGCATCTTGGCGAGGTGTTCATGCACAGTGCGCTTGTTGAACGGTTTTGAGATGAAGGTTGCGCGATCCGGCATGTCGCCTTCCGCCGGCAACACATGGCCCGACGCAATCACGATCTCGATATGGGGCCAATGCCGGTCCACGTGACGCGCCAGTCCGAAACCGTTAGTCTCTCCCGGCATATCAACGTCTGAGAATAACAGGATGATGCTCTCCGAGTGCTCCGACAGCACGCTCTTCGCTTCCTCGCCGTCCATCGCGTCGTGAACGCGAAACCCTGCGTCTTCAAGGATGACGGTCGTATCCATGAGGATCATCGGATCATCGTCAACGACGAGGGCGAAAGGAACGGTTGATGCGGTCATTGAGTCTAAACCGCTGGTTTCAAAGCAAGTTTCTACTCAGCCGACATAAATGATCGGTCGATCCGCAAACTCCCGAATCGCCAAGTCTTATAACTGGCACCGTTAGATGCCAGCCTTTGCGGCAATCACAGTTGGGGAATCTCAATATGCCGAACGCAGTCAGAAATGGTGTTCCGATTATCGGGCTGCTTTTTTTGGTGCTGGCGTTTTACAAGCTGGTGAAGGGCGACCCTTGGGTCGTGTGGGCGATCCTAAGCTTCCTTTTCGGCGGCTTCAGCGTGTTCGGTAGGAAGCGAGATCGCAGAACCGACGTCTAGGCGGTTGGGAGTCCGCTCGATCATGATTGCCTAGAGCCAGTCGCATACCGCGTCCCAATCGTCCCTATTCGAGAGCTGCCTTAACGGGCGTATTGTAAACCAATGGGATCGTGCGACAATCTAGACGCGGTTGTCCCACCGTGGCCGACGGACGACTTGCAGTCCGTCGGCCCACCCGCGCGGGATTGACGCAAACAGCGCACACTGCCCATGCCACCCGGTAACCCTTTGCATACGCTCAACGTGTATCCCGGTCGGGTTACCGCTCTGCAGTTGTCTGTTGTCCTACGGAACGACAGGGCGGCGGCACGCTTCTCCCAGGGGCGCCGAGCCTCGTCCGCCATACAGCAAGGCGGGCGGGGCTCGATCATTTCTGCGGTAACGGGAAAACGGCAAACGCTTCGTCGCGGTGATGCCTGAGTGCTGGGCATCCCCGCTACAGCGGGGGAGCAATCGCCGTTTTATCTCCGCCTACAAATCGTACGGACGATCCCCGCTGCAGCGAGGTAGCTGCTATTGCCACCGCTTAACTGTGGTAGCGCGCGATTGCGTGTGACGTTGAAGAAGTGTGCGAACAGATTCTAGACCCTGAATCCAAACTGTCCATTTTGCCCAATACCGGCCCTGTTTGAACGATCGAACTGTTCCATACATCGTGTTTTCGCAGGGTAAACCCAAATCGTACAGCTCCGCTTTGTAGAGCGGGCTCTGATGCACTCACGGAACCGTTGCTATAACCTTGGCGTCGAACAACCAGCGCGTTGCGCAGGCCGCCGAACGTCGACATTCGTCAACATCGCAGTCTGAACTCTTCTGAAGCGCTCCCCTACGGACCGATAGGGTCGGCGGCCGCTTAGCTCTCGCTGTCTGTGGCCGTCTCAGTGCACCTTCACCCGGTGGCGGCGGTATTGCGCCTTACCGTCACCATTACCCTCTGCCCCAGCTGCACAACGGCTACGCAACGGCAGAGACGAACACATGGCGACCACCGAACCACGCAAAATGCACACGGCGACAATGCCGGACGGGAAGACGTTCCGTTATCCCGCCGCCGACGTGAATGTCCGCATTGATGAATGGATCGAGGCATTCGACGGGCATTACCGGGTCGCGCTTCCCATGGCGCAGATTGACGAGCTGCAACGCAAGGTCGGTTGCAGCTTGTTCGAACTCTACGGACGCGTAATGCGGGGTCGGTACGAAGCGGCGGGCGAGCCGATCGCGCTGGCTGTTGAAGGTGTCGCCAGTCCGCAAGAATGCTGGGAAACCATTCGGCTCGGGTTGATCGGCGGCGGAATCGCCTATGTCGATGACAAGCAAGTCCCGGTCGACGCAGTAACGGCTAAGCGGCTGGTCGAAAACTATGTGCAGCCCGGCCCAGTTGTCGATGCCTGGGGCCTCGCCGCTATCATCATTGACCGGCGCATTCATGGACGGCCGGCCCGCCCCGAAGAAGAGGGCGCGAGAGAGCCGGCAATCCCGCTGGACGCCCTGCCGGCGGGGTCGCGTGAAGCGTTCCTAGCAGCGCGTGCCAGCCGCGCCGCCGAGAAGGCCGAGTAATGCCACGGCTGGGGCGGATGGGATCGCTGCCAAACGCCATCATCCGCGAAATGGAGAAGGTGTTGCGGGAGGCGGGCGAGAACGTCCAGACGCGCGCGCAGCGGTCCATCACCGAGGGTTCGCAATCCGGCATGAACCACGTTGTTTCTGCGCCCGGCTCCCCTCCGAACAACGACAGCGGCGTTCTGGCAGACGGCATCGAGACTGTCCGCATGGGGCCGCTGCATCTGCGCGTGCAGTCGACAGCCGATTATGGCGCCGCGCTTGAACTGGGCACAAGCCGCATGGCCGCGCGCCCGTACATGGCACCCGCACGAGACGCCGAGCGCGTGCCCACGCGCCGCGATCTTGCCAAGGCCTTCAACCAAGCCGTTCGGCGGCATTTCAGGAAATAGAACATGCCCGCGCTCGACCCCCTGATTTTTGATTTGCAGGTCCGTTATCGCGACTTGGAGCAGAACACGCGGAACGCCAGCCGCCTCTTCACGACGGAAACCGACCGAATGAAGCGCGCTAGCGCCGACCTGACGGCGCGGTTGCAGCGGGACAGCGGCGCTATCGCGGGCAGCATCAAGGGCCTCGCCGGCAGCTTCGCCGCCTATTTCAGCGGCAAGGAACTGGTCGGGCTAATCGACGGCTTCACGCGCCTGCAAAACAGCCTTCGCGTGGCCGGCCTCGAAGGCGCGGCGCTCGACGCGGCACAAAAGCGGCTGTTCGCGTCGGCGCAGAAATACGGCGTGGAGATTGGCGGGCTTACCTCGCTGTTCGGTACGCTGACACAGGCGTCCAAGGAATTGGGCGTCACGCAAGCCGACGTGTTCAAGGTGACGGACACGGTTAGCGCCTCGCTGAAAATCACAGGCGCTACGGCCGAACAGGCGGGCGGCGCGCTGTTGCAGCTCGGGCAGGCGTTGCGCGGCGGGAAGGTTCAGGCGGAAGAATACAACTCTCTGCTAGATGGCCTGTACCCGTTGCTTGAGGCGGCAGCGACTGGTTCGGATCGGTTCGGCGGCTCCGTCGCCAAACTGACCACCGCCGTCAAGGACGGCAAGGTTTCATCCAAGGAGTTTTTCGACGCCATCGTGCAAGGCTCGACGGCGATCGAGGCGAAGGCGGCGCGCGCGGCCGACACGATCGCAGGCGGCTACACGCGGATTACCAACGCCCTAACGATCTATGTCGGGGAGAGCGCCAAGGCGAACGGGGCGACCGGCGCGCTTGTCGGCGCGATGGATCTGCTGGCCGACAACATCGACGTGATTATCCCGGCTCTCGGCATCCTTGGGGCCGCGCTCGGCGTCGGCCTGGTAACGAACGCCCTGCGCGCGCAAGGGTCTGTGGCGGGCTTAGGAGCCAGCATTTTGGCGGCGTTCGGCGGAGGGGTGGGCCTGGCCATCACCGGCGTTACCTTGGCGCTGACTGCCTATGCTGCCGAGTCTGCCGAAACCAGCCGTCTTGTCGATCAAGCTAGGGATGCGAACACCCGGTATCAGGACAGCCTCAAGGCAGCGCAAATTGCCGCACAGGGAGCAGCCAGCGGGCAAGCGGCAGTTGGCGACCAGTCGGCGGCGGCGGTGCCCAAGATTGACGCATTCGCCGGCGCGACCGGGCGGGCCGCCGCGCAGCTATACAAGCTGGCGCAGGCGCAGAAAGCTGCAGCGATTGAGGGGCTAAAGGCCAAAAAGATCGCGACTGAAACCCGGCTGGACGAACTGGCGAAGCGGACGCCCGCTGGCCGGGGGGCGACGGGTCAGCGGAACCGCGAGGCGCTGAGTAGGGGCGATTTGCTCGGGCTGGACTTTTCGAACGTGACGGCTGGCGCGCGCAATCTGTTCAGCAACGGTCGTGCTGATCGGGAGGTGGCGACCGCGATCCAAGAGACGATCGCCGAACGGGATCGGATCGCGGAACAAATTGCCGAGACCCAAGGTCGGCCGCTTGAGAAGTTCGCGCCCCCAGCCGTGACGGCAACGCCTGGCGGCAGCAAGCCTGTCAAGACGCCGAAGTCGGGCGCCGGGCCGAAGGGCAAGACTGACGAGCAACTCGCCGACGAACAACAGCGCATCGCGCAGGAGATTGCGAACGCCAATATTGTTTATCTGCGCCAACTTGAAGGCGCGGCAACCAGCGCAGAGGAGCGCTTGCGACTTGAGCAGGCTGCGATCGAGGCTAGCCGCGTCGCTAACAATCAGGAGCTTGCGAACGACCAGCGCTACAACGCTGCGCAGCGGCTGGAACTGCAGAGCCTGAACGACAAAATTGCGGCGTCGCAAAAGAGCGAGGCAGATCGGCGCGAAACGGAAAGGCTGCGGCTGCAGCAACTCGACATCGTGCAGAACGCCCTCCGCGACGAAGATGCATCGCTCCAACTTCAATCCCGACTGACCGGTAGCATCGCAATACGGAACGACATTGAGCGCCGCCGCCTGAAGCTCGCCTATGACATGGAACGCGCAGCGCTGGCCGAAGAGTTGGCGCAGGCGAGTATCGCTAAGGATACGAAGCGCATAGCCGACGTGCAGCGGCGTATCGCCGACTTGAACGAGCGAGAGCCGCTCGACAAGAAGGTGCTGGATCGTGAGCAGGAAGGGCCGCTCGAGAAGTTCCGATCGGACCTTAAGGACGCCCGCGCCAACATCGGTGACAGCATTGAGCAAGCGCAGGTCAGCGCGCTACGAACGCTGAACAATGGGTTGGTCGAAGCTATCACGAACAGCAAGTCGCTTGGCGACGTATTCAGTAACGTGGCGTCGTCCATCGTGCAGGATTTGGTCCGCATCGCAGTTCAGCAAGCGATTATTGTTCCCTTGCTGAACGCACTCGGCGGCGGGATTGGCAGCCTGTTCATGGGCGGGGGCGGCTTCAACCCCTTTGGCCGAGCGTCTGGCGGCTATGTCGGCCCCGGCCAGACGGTGCGCGTCAACGAACAGCGTGGCGGGGTGGAGTTGCTACGGATAGGGTCGCAGGGCGGGACGGTGATACCGCTGGGGCAGGTGAACGCCAGCGCCAATCCGAGGCAGGCACCGATGCAGCCCGTCATCATCCAGCTTTCGGCCGATGAAGGCGCCATGTTCGTTCCGCGCGTCGAACAGATCAGCGGCAGCACCGCCGTTCAGGTTGTGCGGGCAGCGGCTCCCTCGATCATGAAAGCAACGTCGGTACAAACTCGCGCGGACGCCAGACGAGACGCGAGATTCAAGCTGTAATCACAACCTCTGGAGAATGAACTATGCTGACCGAGAACGACGTGCGCCGGATCGTGCAGGACGAGATGCGTCGTAGCATGGATGCGCACAACCACCTTCGCGCTTTCCAGCCCGTCCCAGCCGACAAGGACAATAGCCAGCGCCTGCGCTAACTGTTCAAGTGTCGGCTGGCGGCTGGGACCCGTAAACCAGCCGCCTCGCCAACTGACCGGTCCCCGTGATAACGCCGTGTCACAACGGAGAGGGCTGACATGAAGGCTATAGGGATTGGCGTTCTGATTTTCGGCCTGGCACTGATCGGCCTGGGCGCAATCCAAAGCCCCCTGACCGAAGCGTTGGTCCGCCCGACTGATACCGTGCAGTATCTTGCCGCGCTACAGAACCAAGCGCTTACGATACATGCGGGCCTAGCGCTTCTGATCGTCGGAACCATCATTAGCGCGGGCGCGGCGATCGTCGACGCAATCAAGCGGCGTTGATTAGCGATCCGCTCTGAAAAGTCGGACATCCGGCCCATCGCTGCCGGAGGGCGAGCCGTCTGGAATGAACTAACGTCCTGCCGCTTCTTAAGCCCGGACAGACCAGGGCCTTGCGGCTGGTGCTCTGAACGAACGGAACAGCAGCGCAAGCGGCTGGGGCGGTAGGTATCCTCCGCACGCCGTTTACGCCCTGAGCGGACAACGGAGACATACATGGCGACCGAACCAATCGAACGCTTCCGCCGCGAGGCGCTAACCCTTCAAGCGACTGAAACGCTTGCGGACATGGGCGAACTGTTCGTTGGTGACGATGCAGGAGCCGCGCTGATCGGGGCCGCGCTCAAGACTTGGGAACGCCGCTGGGGCAACGAACAGGCGCTGCAGATGGCCGTGATCGCGTTAGGTACGATTACGAAGGCGCAGACAGCCCATGACGACCACCACTGACCAGTTATGGGTTCCCGGTGATCGCGACACCTTTGCCCCGAGGTGTCGGTAACGGACCTACCACCGCTATCCTAGCCATGCGGCATGGCACTGCACGACATAGCAAGGCATGTTTCGCTCGAAGGCGTGACGCCCGAGCAAATCGCCGCGATCAACGCTTTGAAAGATGGTGTTCACTACCGCGTCGGCACATGCCGGCGATACCGGGCATGCCCGCCCGACTTCGCCGAAATGTTTATTCGCTTCGGCTGGGGGCGGGCTATCTATGATCACTATGAATGTAGCGATCGTTGCATCGCCCGGTGGATCGAGGAATGCGGCGGCGATGAACTGCGTGCCAAGCGAGCCGCAGTATCCGGTTGGCCCTACACGCGGCGGCGCAGCCGTTACCCGACCTATGCCGAAGTGGTTGCGGCGGTATTGCGTGGTGAAGAGGTGCTGCCAGTCCCACGCCGGGTGAAAAAGCCAGCACGCGCCGACAAGCCGCTCTTCGACCTCGCGTTGGATCGCGGTTACCGGGTTCGTCGGTGGCGATCAAAGCCGAGCGACTGTTACAGATATCACGTCCGTGACCGGCGCGACCGGCCCGTATTGGGCATTGGCGCCGACGGTGGAACGACTGGCAGCTATGACGAAGTGATGGCGTGGCTCGAGCCCCAGCCGCCCATTCAATGGTAGATGCGGGAGCGTTGCGGTCTGCCGGAAGCCAAGGACGCCTCGGCACAGACGAAGTTCATGTCAGGAGCGATTGAACATTTTGAAGTTCAGTGCCGCAATCGAACGCCAAGGCCGGCGGGTGCAGATGAAGCACCTTCATCAATTAGATCTATACCCGCGTGGTCTAGTGCTTGGACTAGTTTCGCCAAGGATCCTGCGCTGATCGCCTGGCCACCTTCGAAGCGCTTCACGGTGAGCGCGCTTACACCAGCTGTCTCTGCCAACTTACTGGCCGACCATCCCAGAAGGGCGCGAGCTGCCCGGCATTGAGGGATTGATAGAGGCACACGCTTTCTATCGTCGGACGTGGCGCGAACGTCAACGGACGCTTGCGAACGCCAGCGGATGGTGTTACTAAAGGTATCAGTTCGGCCGGACGTGGAGATTGAGCCCTCCAAGCCCGACCTGACCAAACCACCTGGTTGAGAGGTGAATGGCTATGAAGACCCTAACGCCCTACGTGCGTCCGGCCAAGGTCGTGCGCGCAACATCTTCCCTTACGATCGTCGCGACGACCACCGTCGATATGGCGCGTCAGCACCTGCGCAATGGCAACCCTAGCGCCTATGCGCGCTTGCTCGCCGGTCAACACCGCGCATCCACGAGCCGCCAGCAGGAAGCGATAGAAGCGGTGATCGCCGCCGACGCCTGCCAGCGCCTGTTCACCCGGCACGCCGTCAACGGCAGCCTCGTCGCGCGGGAGGGTTGAGCTATGCTCGCTACCCGACGAAACCTGATGGCGGCTGTAGCCGTCCTGCCGATTGCCGCGTGTCCTGCACCGGCACCGGCCATGTCCACGACCGTGTCTGCCAAACTGGCCGAACTGATCGACGCAGCGACCGATGCCAACGCTGCACAGGCGCGGTTCTATAGCGAGGTGTACGAAGGACACGAGGAACGCGAGATTGCAGCCCGGCTGGCCGGTGGCGATCCCTGCCCGATCCCCGACGACGTCACCAGCCGCGACAACGATCTGTGCGCGGCATCGTCGGAAGCCGAAACCCGCGTGATGAACTGGCCCGCGGCGACGCCGGCCGACTTTTACGCTAAGGTTGCCGCGATGGTCGAGTTCGGCCTGTTCAACGTGACCGACCAGTCGCGCAACGTGCTGGCCGATGCGGCCCGCCTCGCTGGTAAGGAGGCGTGAGCATGTCGAACCCTTCCCGTATTGCCATGCTGGCGCGGCTTCGCAACGACGTAGCTGGCGACATTGCCGCCGCCGACGCCGCAGCGAACGACCGCAACAACCCCGATGCCGTTTGGGCGAGAACCTCGCTGGAGAACGCCTGCCAGAACGACGAGGCAATCACTCGCCTGATGCTGCGGCAGAAGCCGGCGTCCCTTGCAGACGCGCTCTCGCTTCTGATCGCGATCACCGAAGCGACCGACCTTCTGATGGACTTGGCGTGCGAGGCGCCAGCCGAGAGCAAGCTGCACGACCTCACAAAGTTGGTCGAGCGTGCCGCCGCCAACATCGCCCTGTTCTGCTTCACCCCCAGCCCGGCACTGACCGTGCAGGAACAACGGGCGCTGCGGTCCCTGTCGCGTCGGTTCGACCTCCAGCCCGGCAAGACCGGTGGGGAGGCGTGACCATGGCAAGCATCATCGATACCGCCAGGGCGTTCCTTGCCATCGGCGGCCGCGTCTGGATCGGCCCCGACAATTCGCTGGGCGCGATGTTGGACGCAGACCGAATCTTCTCCTGCGATCTGTCCGACGCCGAAACCGAGCGCCGGCAAGCAACGGGACGCGCGTTCCTGTCCGCCAAGGCGGCAGACCCGCACACGGTCGCGACGCTGGTCCGTGAGTACGGCCAGCCGCGAGGGCCCTTCGTCGTGTGGGAGGCCTGACCCATGGCCTATTCGAACCTCCACGCGCTTCGCAGCGCCACCCCGTCGTTCGACCCGCGCACGTGGCTGTCGGCGTTCGTCGCGATCGGCGGTGGTTACGCCCTCGCATCTGGGTGCAAGCTTTGGCTTGTCGTGCAAGACTGCCCGGCTGACGAACTGACGCCGGTCATGGCTCAGATTGTCGGCAAACCCGATCGCGCTGAGGCCATTCGCCTTTTCATTGAAGCGCAGCAGAACGGGGAGGTTCGCTAACATGGGAACCGTAACCCCCATCGCCCAAGCCCGCGCAAAGCGGCAGCAGCCCGCCGAGGCCGTACGCAAGGCGCTCGACTTCACCCGGACGCCCAACCTCGCCTTCATCATGGCGATGCTGGAGGCCATGCCGCGCAAGCAACGTGGACCGATCCTCGCCCGCGTCATGGGTATGGCCGAGCGTTGCCCCGACTGCGAGGCGACACAGGAGGCCGGCCGCATCGCCGCCTATCTGACCTTCGCAATGCAGGAGGGCCGCTGACATGGCGAAACGCATCCTGAACGGCCAGAGTGGTGCCAGCCGCGTGACGCCGGAAATGCTGGCCGTCATGGTCGAACACCTGCCAACAGTCGGTAGCCTGCGCGACCTTGCGGCGATCACTGGCGCGCGGCTGGATGCCGTTCGGCGAGCTGTCGCGCCGTTCCTCGCAGCCATGAAGGCGAACGGGACGCATCCTCAATGCGGGTGCGGAAAGGACCGGTTCCACCCTTACGGGTGCGTCGATAGCGAACGGAAAGCGACGTACAGCACGCCCATTCGCGGCCTGTCGACGGCGGACGCGCTGGTTGCGATCGCAAAGCGCGGGCCGATCATCGACGCTATCATGACGGGCGATCCGTTCAGCACCATCGAGCAGCGGCTTAACCTGCCGCACAAGTCCGCGCGCAAGTATCTCATTCACTTGTCGCCCGACCAGTTGGCGCAGCGTAAGCGCATGGAGCGGGACCGCGCCGAGCCGGTGGGCAACAAGCGTCCGTTCGGCGATGCCCTTTATGCCCGCATTTCGGCGGCGGTCCCCGGCTGGGTGTCGGGGCCGACCCGCGACGACATAATCTCCGAAATGTACCTAGCCACGCAGGAGGGAACGCTACGGCCGGCCGACATTGAGGCGAACGCGCGGCGCTTTGCCTTGGCCGCAATCGCCATGTGGGAGAGCAAGTTCAGCCCGCGCAGCATCGACGCGCCCATGTTCGATGACGGAAAGCGGACTCTCGCCGACATGATCCCCGATCCGGCGGCGCTGGCGGCATTCGAAGCACTGGACGACCTACGCGTCGGTCGCGGCTGCAATGCAATGGAGGGCTGCTGACATGGCAACCGATCCCAAGGCCAATCTCATGGCCCTGTTCGCCGGCCGCAACCTGCTGTCTCCTATGGAGCAGCACGAGGCCAAGCAGCCCCAGCCGATCGCGCTGGAAATGTTCGACAGCGTGCCCGCGTGGGCGACCGTTTGCGCTGCCGACAATGACCACAACGCCCCGTTGATCCAGTTCGGGGAGGTCGTCGTTGCCGAGCGCGGAAGGTGGCTCCCGGTCGACGGCGGGCTGTTCGTCATCGAGTATGTGTCCGCCCCAGCCTCGCAGTTCGACTATGAGAAGCGGCATTGTCGGATCGTGCAGACGCGCGAGACGGAACGCGGCTGGTTCGCGGGCGGCATCCGCGCCGGACAGCGTGGGGCGTTCGTCGCGAACGACGGCCCCTATGCCGATCCCGTGAAGCTTCCCGAAAAACTGGTGGGCCGCGTCGTCGGCATCCTGCGCACCGCGTCGTTTATCGACCGTATGGAGCGGGGAGGGCGCTGAAATGACCTCCGACACTCGCACGAAGAATGTCCGCTACAATTTCTGTCGGACCCGCGCTGTTTTGGGCTGGGTCTGCGCCTCCGACAGCGAGTTGGAGAGCAGAAAATGACGGCGTTGCTTATCTACCCCGGTCGAGCAGCAGTGCTGCCAATCGAAGCCGTACTGTCCGCGATCCCGCAGCTTCCGCGCCCGGCGCTGAACCGGTTGGTGGCGCGCATGATTGAACGCCTCGACGGCATGGATGGCGACCCGGACCTCGAACCGGGCGCCGACGACGAAGACACCCACGATCAGGAGAAGACCGACGACTAGCCTCGCGGGCCACAGCGCCCCAGTCCGCCGACCGCCGTTCCCGCTGATCGCCCCACGATCGGCGGGCACTGGCCGTACTCACCACTTCCGCGAAAGCCTGGCTCTTTCCGAGCGCTTCGGCGACGACTGGTGGTTGCCAATCTACCGGCGTGCGTTTCCTTCGCTCAGGTCGGCTGTAGCGGTCAGGAGCGACGGCTGGGCGCAGCGCGGTGGGATCGATCGGCTGCTGACGCTGGCCTGCGGCCGGACCTACACGGTGGACGAGAAGATTCGTACCGAGGACTGGCCCGACGTCCTGCTTGAGCGCTGGTCGGACGAGGCTGCGCGGTCGCCGGGGTGGGTGCAAAAGCCGTTGGCGGCGGACTTCATCGCCTATGCCCATGCCCCAGCCGCGACGTGCGTCCTGCTGCCCGTACCGGCGTTGCAGCGTGCTTGGCGCCAGCACGGGCGGCAGTGGATTGGGTTGTATGGCCAGCGTCGTGCCCGGAACGCCGGCTACACGTCGGTGAGTGTGCCGGTCCCGCGGGGGGTGCTCATGCAGGCGATCGTTGAGGCGATGTTTGTCAGCTAGGCATCGTGCTTGGAAGCCTGCGATAGGACGCCGGAATGGCTTAACGGTATAGACATTCTGTCCGTTGGCAGGCCTATTCCGTCGATGGGGTCTAAGCAGTTGCGGCAGTTATGATTCGGTATGCTGATGCCGTTCGTTTCGATCGGCTCGCAGAGAGGGGCCGTAACGAGCCACTGCGCGTTACGGCTGAAACCGACGACGGCGACGAGTTGGAGGTTTTCCTAAAACCATCTGGCCGGCCGGAAGTCGGGATCGAAGGGATGGCTAACGAGATGTTTGCCGCCTGCATCGGCGGCCACATTGGCTTGCCAGTATGTGAGCCAGTAGCTGTTCGGATGTCAGCCGAGTGGATTGCTTCGATTCAAAATTCCACGATCCGCAAGGTTCTGACCGATAGCGCTCCGGTTGCATTTGGCTCGGTGGCCGCCGGCAATGCCTGGCGACGCTGGACGAATGACGATCGGCTGATCGGCGAACGACGTCCTGCTGCGCTTGGCATATTCGTTTTCGACACCTTCATTGAGAATCGCGATCGGATAGTTGCCAACCCGAACCTTTTAATCCGAGGTGATAGCTTCCGGATCATTGACCACGAGCTTTGCTTTCGCATTCGGCAGTGCCTTTTCCCGCGTCCCGAGCCATGGCGCATCGGCTATCTGCAGGGTGCCGTCGCAAAGGGCAGCAACGGGCATGCTTTTGGCGCACTTCTAAAGAGTGAGCGTAACTTGGATTACTCCACGCTTCGCCCGGCTTGGTCCGGGTTGTCGAACGACGCGTTAAGCGACTATGCGGCGTGCCTCCCTCGCGAGTGGGCTACGGCAGCGGACGCAATCGAAGATGCATTAACGCATTTGCGGAACGTTCGTGATAGGATTGATGAATGCCTCGCAGAGGTTGAACGGGCTTTGGCATGAGAGACGGTAAAACCTACACTTACGTCCTGCTTCGCTATCGGCATGACCCGCTGGCTGGTGAGATGGCGAACGTGGGTGTCGTCCTCCATTGTGCGCACGGAAATTTCCTTGGGATCAAGACGCGCCGAACGATCGGCCGACTTTCTAAGATGTTTCCTGACATGGAAAAGTCCGACTTGATGAGCGCCCTGCACGCGGTCGAGCGCGGCATCAACCGCTTGCGCGGGCAGGAAGTGTCGGGCTTGTTGACCACGTCGAAAGACGTGTCCGCCTTAGCGCGCGACGTGCTGCCGGATGATGACTCTAGCCTGATCTGGGGCGAGATGGGTTCAGGCATCACCCATGACCCGAGCGTGACGTTAGACAAGCTCTATGGCCGATTTGTTGGGTTGTACGATGAGCATCAACGCGCCGGCCGCGATGACGCAGCCGTCTGGCAGCCCGTGCGCGATCGGCTTGTGGAGCGGAATCTAGCCGAACGCCTGCAACCAAAAATCATCGTATCGCCGATAGATGAAGTCGAGTTTGATCACACTTGGAAGAACGGAGCTTGGCATTGCTATCAGCCGCTTTCGTTCGATCTAGCGACTGGTGACGGCATCAGACAGAAAGCTGCACGCTGGTCTGGCCATATGACAGGACTTTCGAAAGCGTCCGAAGACGTTCGACCATATTTCATCGTTGGCGGGCCCTCAGATCCGAGTCTTGATGTGGATTATAGAAGGGCGATCGATCTCCTGAAGGCTAGCGCGCTCAGCCCAGCCGTCTACGATGAAACTCAGATTGATGCCCTGATCGATCGTATCCAAGATCAGATTGCGGCGCACGATGCCGAGTAGGCTGCGCAGATGAGGGCGCATCGGCCGCGGTTCTAATTTGGGCTCAACCTTCCGGCTCGAGGCATCGGTTCGAGCGGCGGCACGGCTGGAAAGTATGCCGGGGGGATGCCTTGGATCGCCTCCCACCGGCGCGGTCAATGGTGACAGCCGGGCGCGAACGAAACCACGCGCCGTGCTTACCCAACGATTGCCAGCCCTGAGCACTGGCAGTCCTTGTTTCCGCCATTCGACGGTTAGTGGCCTAGCCGGTAGCCGATCCGATCCGTGCCGATCGCCGAATTAGATGGCCAAACCACGCTCGACCGAGCGAGAACGAATGCACACCCTACGCAAGCTGCGCATGCAAAAACGCTTGGTTTTCCGCCAGATCTCGAACGAGAGCACGCGACCCCAAGCGACTAACTTTTGATCTCATCCGATCCCTGATTGTAAGATGCTGTTATCGCGTCCTTTTTCTGGGATCGGATGGGATCGCGCTAGATTCAGCCGGACGGTCGAAGAGCACTTAGCCTCGGCCGTGGCACAGTATCCTACGGCTAAGTCATTCAAATCATTCGAGGGTCACAATGTGGCACAAAGTGTAACACGTTGTGACCCGCAAGTGGCCAAGCTTAAGTCGCTGGAATCGCTGCTCTAAATCAATCGGCAGGTTGCGTTCGGTGTGTATATTGAGCGCACCCAAACCCTTCGAGTTGACGGCGGCTTGGGGCAGCGGCCGCGTAGGCATTTAGCTCCTCGATCCGGAAACCACTGAGCGGCGATCGGCCGCGTTTGTGACGATACCCGGCAAGTTCAGTTCATTTGCCTCTTGCGCTTGAGCGTAGCGCAGGACACCATCCCCCCGTCCAAAAGCCAATCAGTTCAGGGTCGTCACTGCTAGGACGAGACCTGATGAAGAAGACATCTGCGTCAGCCAGTGGCGGGCGTTCTATCACTCCTCTCACCATCTCGGTGAATGATGCCCTAGCCATGCTCGGCATAGGGCGGACCCGCTTCTACGAGCTGGTCGCGGCCGGCGAGATCCAGACGGTCAAGCTCGGTCGTCGGCGGCTCGTGCAGGTCGCATCGCTGCAGCGTCTCGCATCTGAAGGGTACGAGCCGCCTCCGCGATACGTGAAGCCGGAGCAGCTCATAATGAACTTGTGAGCCAGCGGCGTCCTTTGGCTGGAACGGGTGGGGCTATCCCTGGTCCTCGTACGCCAGCTGGAGGACGCCCCAATGCGCACCGTTGACGTTGATCGACGCAATGACCTGTTTGAGCAAGACGACCCCGCCATTTGCCAAGGGGCGCCGATATGCCTTCAGGCAGAACGGCTTGGTGATTTTGACCTGCTGCGCAGTGTCTGGAAAATGAAAGAACAAGCCGGCGCGCGAGTGCTCTTCGTTCCATGCTCGCTGGCCCGGCCTTTGAGGTAGCGAGCGCTCGGGCATCGCCACCGCGCCGAAACACCGGCGATCGGTAAAGCTCATGCCGAAGAATCCGGGAAACTTCCGCGCGGCTTCTTGATGGGGACGGGCCAGCGTTGTGATCAGCGCCATCGCCGGGTGGGTGAAGAGCGGCGGATCCGAGCCCTCAACGGGATTGTAGGCATCGCTCAGGATCGCAAGCTGGTCTAGTTGCCCGCCCTGGACGGCGGCGTTCAGGCCGTTGGATACTGCCAGCGCTGCCTCGACGGCAAAGCGGATGTAAGGCCGGTCAGGCATATCCGCTTCGCTTTCGGCAAGCAGCTGCAGCAGGTCGTTGGTATCGTCGCTCACCGTGGTAAGTCGATGGGACAGGCGCTGTAGGCCAGACGCGTTATCATTCGACGTTTCGGCGAGCTGGCCAAGCCCGGTCCTGACCTCGTCCACTGCCGACACAATCGAAGCAACCCGCTCGCTTACCGTTCCGCTGTTTTCCTCCAGACCCTCCATAAGCTGGCGAATTTGAGCGACACGCGCCTTTACATCCTGCGTTCCGGTGTGCGTCGCCTGCGCCTTGGAAACGCCCAGCTGCACACGCGACAACATCGCTTCGGCTTGGGAAGTAAGCGCACCGATCGAAGCACTGATGCGCGACGTGGCCCTAGCAGTTTCCTGGGCTAGCTTCTTTACCTCGCTCGCCACCACCGCGAAGCCGCGTCCCGCGTCGCCCGCTCGGGCCGCCTCAATGGTCGCGTTAAGGGCGAGAAGATTTGTCTGGCCGGCAATATCGTCGATCGTGGCGCTCACCTTGCCAACGTCCTCAAGTGCCGCCGTAAAGGCGCCGAGGCTTTCGTGGATGAGGCTGACCTGCCCGATCAGGTCGAGCACGTCGCCCATGGCCGTGTCGATCTGAACCTGCGAATTGGCGAGCAAATCATGAGCACCGGTTGTGGCTCTAAGCGATTGCTCCGCAGCGATCGATACGTTCTGCGCGTCGTGGACCAAGACATCGGTTTGCGATCCGAGATCGTCGATAGTGCCGGCCTGGGCCGTGACGCGAGTCGCGAGTTCCGAAATGTCGGCTTGCAGGTCCAGCGTTCTGATGCCGAGTTCACCTGATCGGCGAGCGGCTTCGGCGATCGTTCGATCGAGTTCCACGGCGTATCCTCCCGAATACGCCGGTAACCATATAGCTTTAATGAAGCACTACTGCCGCGCCCAGCGAATTGACCGTTGAAGCCAATATGTTGGTGGCTGGCTGCGTCGATGCGTGGAGCCGAAGAGACTCAACCTGAGCCTGCAACTGGCGGCTCTCTCTCCGTTTGGTGCGCCCGGTGTTCACCTGATAGCGATAACAAGATACATGCTCTCGTAAGTCGCTGATTATGCGGCGACCGGGAGAAAAATTACATGCGCTTCAAGCTGGCACTGATTGCAGTCGCGACACTGAGCAACGCTGCGATGGCGCAGGATAGCAGGCAGCAGGCGCGTACGATCGCGGGAGACGCTGTGGCCACCCCGCAACGGCTGGAATTGGTCGACATCCCGAAGGCGACAGGCAAAGCTGTCGCGCTGTTCGACGGGCGAAGCCTGAATGGCTGGACCGCGTGGCTTGGCTATGCGGACCCGTCTGTGACGTATCAGGCAAACCCGCAGACGAAGCCGGTCGGAGTAAGCCGGTCGACCAACGGCGACTTCGCAGTCCGATCGGTCGATGGCGCGCCAGCGCTTTGGGTAAAGGGCCAGACTTGGGGGAGCCTGGTCCACAAGGCGGATCTCCGGGACTATCACCTTCGGCTACAATTTAAATGGGGATCGAAAACGTGGGCGCCGCGGGAGACGCAGCCGCGCAACAACGGCTTGCTCTATCATACGCACGGGGTGCCGGGGGAAGTGTTCGGCACGTGGCGTCCATCGGCGGAGTTCGAGATCATGACCGGATCTACCGGTATGATCGTCGCCGTAGGAGGCAAGTTGCGCGGCCATACCGACGTCGCCTTCGATCCGTCGATAATCGCACCGCATCTCCGGTTCCGGCTTGGCGGTCGGGAGGTCGACATCGTCAACGGCACGCCGACCTGGAATGTCGAAGCGGCCACAGATGCGGAGCGTCCGGTCGGTGAATGGAACACGCTAGACCTGTACGTTGTCGGCGATCGTGCGGTGCATGTCGTTAATGGCGTTCCCGTAGCCGAAGTGCGTGACTTAGCAACGATTGACGCCAACGGCGTTCGGCAGCCCCTGACGCATGGAAAAATCCAATTGCAGTCCGAGGGGGCGGAGACGTGGTTTCGGCATATTACTGTCGAGCCAATCCGGACGCTCCCCCGAATCGTAGAAGCATCGGCCCGGTAGTAAGTACGGACAGGGGCGTGAGACCGCATCGCACTCGAAGAATTTGCGCTTGGTGGCCGACCTGAGATGCGATCGCCGACACTAGATTAACGGCTCCCCATCGAAGGGTTTGAAAGGCATCTTGTGGTCGACCTCGCTTGTCAGCCGTTAGCGATGCATGAAGGAAAGCCTCTCGCCCGACCCTTACATCCTAATCATGACCGGAGCCGGCTTTTTGATCGCGCTGGTAGCTTGGCTGCCGTTGGCGCTGAAACGGTTGCCGCTGTCGCTTCCGATTGTATGCATCGGTATCGGCGCCGCAGTCTTTCTGCTCCCGCAGATAACGCTGCGGCCGCTGCCATATCTGTATCCAGACATAACCGAGCGGTTCGCCGAGTTTGTTGTCATCATTGCGTTGATGGGCGCGGGCCTCAAGATCGACCGCCCCTTCGGCTGGCATCGTTGGTCAATCACCTGGCGATTGCTGGCGGTCACTATGCCGCTGGGCATCCTTGCAATCACCGGCATCGGCGTAGTGGCGTTAGGTTTGCCACTGGCCGTCGGATTGCTTTTAGCCGCCAGCCTTGCACCGACAGACCCCGTCCTCGCCGCGGATGTGCAGGTCGGCCCGCCCAAGACCGGTGACGAGGACGAGGTACGCTTCGGACTAACGTCGGAAGCCGGGCTGAACGACGGTGCCGCGTTTCCCTTCGTCCACCTCGCCATCCTGCTCGTCGTCGCTGCTCCAGCAGGCAAGCCGTGGCTGACGGAATGGCTGAGCTACCGCGTCCTGTGGGAGATCGTCGGCGGGGTCGCTGGCGGTTGGCTCGTGGGCCGGTTGTTCGGCTGGCTGACCTTCCACATCACTGCCGAAACAAAGCTCGCACAAACGGGCGACGGCTTGATCGCACTGGCGGCCACGTTCGTTTCCTACGGTGTGACCGAGATATTCCACGTCTACGGCTTCCTCGCCGTGTTCGTCACAGCACTCACCTTTCGCAGCTCGCATCGCGACCACGAGTTTCAGGACGAGATGCACGCGATCACCGAACAGATTGAGCGGCTCGCAATGATGGTTCTGCTGATCCTGTTCGGCGGGGCGCTGGTAAGCGGACTGCTGACGCCGATTACCTGGATAGATGCTGCGGTGGCGTTAGTGATCTTGCTGGTCGTGCGCCCGCTTACCGGGTGGATCGGGTTGCTCGGCTGGTCCGGCGACCGGGGGGAGAAGCTGACCCTATCGTTCTTCGGCATCCGGGGTGTCGGATCGATCTACTACCTGGCGTACGGGATAAACCATATGCCTGTCGGGGACGCCGCCCACCTGTGGGCCATCGTCGGTCTGATAGTTCTGTTCTCGATCCTGCTCCACGGTCTGACGGTTACACCGATTATGCGGTCGCTGGACGAACGTCGCGGGGTTGATCCTGAGGCTAAGGGGGTTGCGCCACCCGGTTTGCAGGGGCCAGCGAGATGATTCGATTAGTCGCTCTTGTTCGCTATCGTTCGGCTCAATTCGAGCAAAAATGAGGGAACGAACGGCTGAACCCTCGGCACGTGGACGTGGGTAAGCAGTTGAAATCGCTACCTATTTTGGAATGTAGGTGGTGCCGCTTACAGGACTCGAACCTGTGACCCCCGCATTACGAATGCGATGCTCTACCAACTGAGCTAAAGCGGCCCGGGACGGAATGCCGTCTGGAGGCGGGCGCTTACCAGCGGGTGGGGCGGGTGGCAAGGGGATTTGCGTTTTCCGGCGAAATGCGCCCGTTTTACCGGACGTTTACTCCGGTGGGTCCACAACCCGACCCCATCGGGCAGATCGCCCATGGGGACGGAATATGGACATCGTGCGCGGACCGAACGAACAGCCGGGCGGTGACGACGATCGCGAAGGCGTCGGCGGCGACGTTCTGGTCGTGGGTACCGACGAACGGCGGATGCATGTCCGCGCCTACAACCACTGGGTATCGCTGCTGGCGGGGCGTCCATGCCCGCTGATCAATGCGCTGGACCCGGCGGGGATCGCCGATTTCGGCCCGAACAGCGTGCTGCTGGATTTCACCGATGGCCATAATGACGGCGTGATCCGGTTTCTGGGCCATGCTCTGCGCGAGGAGAGCGGCACCGATTCGTCGATCGTGCGGCTGAGCCAGGTGCCGCCGCGATCGCTGCTGTCACGCCTGACCGATCACTATATGCAGATCATCGCCAACCGCGCCCCGATCGGGTTCGAGGCGGAGTTCGTCGGCCATCGCGGCTTTCCGATGCTGTATCGCGGCATCCTGATGCCGTTTTCGTCGGACGGCGAGGCGATCGATTATCTCTACGGCGTCATCAACTGGAAGGAAGTCGTCGACACCGCGACCCAGTCGCAGCTGGTCGCCGAACTGGCCGAATCGCGCCGCGCCGCGCCGCGCCGGACAATGCCGGCAGCCGCCTGGGCCGATGGGCCGAGCGCGGCGCTGGCCGAACCGGCGGCCGTACCGTCGCTGACCGAGCGGCTGGTCGAGGTGCGCCGCCAGGTGGAGGTCGCGCGCGGCACCGGTGATTCGTCGCCGGCGACGCAGGCCGCGCTTGCCGCCGCCTATGACTTCCTGCTGGCGAGCGAGCGCGATCCGGCAGGCTATGCCGCGATGCTGGTCGGCGCCGGCCTGACCGTTGATCCGCGCGCGCCGGTCGAGGCGCTGGTGCGGCTGGCCTTTGGCGAGGCGAAGGACGGCCATGCCCGCCTGCTGGCGCGGGCGCACCGCGCCGGGGTCGGCGAGAACGAGCTGTCCGACTGGATCGAGCGTACCGCCGGACGACCAGCAGCGGTGCCCGCCATCGTCGTGCCGGTGGCGCCGGGCGACGCGGACTATGTCCTGTTGCTGGCGCGCGCGGTGGATGCCGGGTCGGTCGAGATCCTGGGCCGCGTCGATGCCGATCCGGCGCAGATCGACGCTGCGCGACGTCGGTTGGAGCCATAAGGCAGCTCCATCGCATCGTAATATAATTACCGCACTGCGACATTTTGTTCGCAACTGCCACAAGGGTTGAGCCTGTCGGCGAGGCAGCGCATAGCCCGCGCATGACACCGCAAAGCAAGCTCGCCCGCCCCCTGGAAACGCTGCTGGTCGACAGCGCGCTTCCCGGCGAAATCGAAGGTCTGGACGCCGCGGCCCGTGCCGATGCCGCGCAGTTCGTGGCGGCCACCGCTGCGCATCGTTCGCCCGGCACGGTCAGCGTCGCGCTGGAGACGCTGAGCCGGGGCGAGGCGCGGCGGATGCGGCTGGCGGTCATCAACGACGACATGCCGTTTCTGGTCGATTCGATCGCCAGCACGATCGTCGCCCACGACATCGCGATCGATCGCATCCTGCACCCGGTCATCGCGGTTGCCCGCGATCCGGCCGGGACGCTGACGGGCCTTGCCGGTGAAGGTCGTCGCGAATCGATGATCTATATCGAAATGGAGCGGGCCGAGGCGCGCGTCCGCCACGCGCTGGTCGCCGAGATCGAGCGCAACCTGGAGCATGTCCGCGCCGCCGTCACCGACTGGCGCGCGATGCAGGCGGCGATGCAGGCCGATGCCGCGCGGCTGACGGCGAATGCCGATACCGCCGAGGATGCGGCGCTGCTGAACTGGTTCGTGGCGGGCAATTTCACGCAGCTGGCGCACGAGAAATGGTCGCGCGAGGGCGTTGTCGGCGAACAGCTGGGCCTGTCGCGTGCCCGGCTGGAAGTGCCGCTGCTGGCCGATGCATCGCGCCAGCGCGCGATCGAGTGGTTCGATGCGGGCAATGTCCAGCCGCTGCTGTTGAAGTCCAACTGCATCTCGACGGTCCATCGTCGTGCGCCGGTCGACCTCGTGCTGGTGCCGATCCGGGAGGGCGATGCGGTGACCGGCGTGTCGATCCATGGCGGGTTGTGGACCAGCGCCGCGCTCACCGCCGATCCGGCCGATGTGCCGGTCCTGCGCCGCAACCTGGCCGAGCTGCGTGCCAAGTTCGGCTTCGACCCGTCGGGCCATGCGGGCAAGGCGCTGAATCACGCCATCTCGACGCTGCCCCACGACCTGACCACCGCGTTCAATCCCGAATCGCTGGAGCAGTTGGCACTGACCGCAATGTCGGTTGCCGACCGTCCGCGTTCGCGGCTGGTCCTCATCAAGTCGGCGCTCGGCCGGCACCTGTTCGCGTTCGTGTGGCTGGGCCGCGACGATGTGACGACGCAGCGCCGCCTGTCGATCGGCGACATGCTGGCACAGGCGGCCAATGCGTCGATCCTGAACTGGTCGATCGCGATGGAGGATGGCGAGGCGGCGCTGATCCGCTATGTCCTCGATCTCCGGCAGGATGGGCGGATGCCCGATGCCGCCGAGCTGGACCGACGGATCGAACGCATGGTGCGCGGCTGGCGCCCGGCGGTCGAGGGGGCGCTCAGCGAAATGGTGCCGGAGGGGGCGACGCGGATGGCGCTGCGCTTCGCCAACGCGTTTCCCGCCAATTACCGCAATTCAAACCAGCCCGAGGAAGCGGCGCGCGACATCGTGCGCGTGGCGGCGCTGACCGATGCCACGTCGCGGTCGGTGCGGATCGTGTCCGAAGGCGGCGACCGGATGCGGATCAAGGTCTATCGCCGCGGCGGCGCGCTGGCGCTGTCGGACGCCGTGCCGGTGTTCGAGCATTTCGGGTTCCGGGTGGTCGAGGAACTGCCGACCCGGCTGGAGGATGACGAGAAGAGCTTCATCCATGACTTCGAGGTCGCAATTGCCTCCGGCACCGCGCCCAAGTTCGATGTGGGCGTCGTCGAGCGCGCGATCGAGGCGGTGCTGGAAAACCGGGCCGAGAACGACGCGTTCAACCGGCTGACCGTCGAGGCGGGGATCGCGCCGGCCGCCGTCGTGCTGCTGCGTGCGTGGTTCCGCTATCTGCGGCAGACGGGGCTGAGCTACAGCCTGGCCACCGTGGTCGACGCGCTGCGCCGCGCGCCCGGTGTCGCCACCGCGCTGATCGAGCGGTTCAATGCCGCGCATGATCCGTCGCGGACCGACCGCGCGGCAGGGATCGCCGCCGCCGATGCCGCGATCGAGGCGGGGCTGGATGCCGTGTCGGCGATCGATGACGACCGTATCCTGCGCAGCTATCGCGGGGTGGTGGCGGCCACGCTGCGCACCAACGCCTTTGCGCCCGCCGCCGACGAAGCGCTGGCGTTCAAGATGGACAGCGCCAAGGTACCGGGCCTGCCCAAGCCGCTGCCGTGGCGCGAGGTGTTCGTCTACAGCCCCCGCGTCGAGGGTATTCACCTGCGCGCCGGGCCGGTGGCGCGCGGCGGCCTGCGCTGGTCCGACCGGCGCGACGATTTCCGCACCGAAATCCTGGGCCTGATGAAGGCGCAGCGGGTCAAGAATGCGGTGATCGTGCCGACCGGTGCGAAGGGCGGCTTCTATCCCAAGCAGCTGCCCGCGCCGTCGAACCGCGATGCGTGGCTTGCCGAGGGGACGGAAAGCTACCGCATCTTCATCCGTTCGCTGCTGTCGATCACCGACAATATCGTCGACGGCAAGGTCGTCCATCCCGCCGGCGTCGTGATCCACGACGGCGAAGACCCCTATTTCGTGGTCGCCGCCGACAAGGGTACCGCGACGTTCAGCGACGTCGCCAACGCGCTGGCGCTGGAACGTAAATTCTGGCTGGGCGATGCCTTCGCCAGCGGCGGCAGCGTCGGCTATGACCACAAGGCGATGGGCATCACCGCCAAGGGTGCGTGGATTTCGGTGCAGCGCCACTTCCTCGAACTGGGCACCGACGTGCAGACCCAGCCGATCGATGTGGTCGGGTGCGGCGACATGTCGGGCGACGTGTTCGGCAACGGGATGCTGCTGTCGAAGGCGATCCGGCTGAAGGCGGCGTTCGACCACCGTCACATCTTCCTCGATCCGAACCCCGATGCGGCGGCGAGCTGGGTCGAGCGCGACCGGCTGTTCGCACTGCCGCGCTCCAGCTGGGCCGATTACGACCCGACGCTGATCTCGGCGGGCGGCGGCGTGTTCCCGCGCACCGCCAAGACGATCCCGCTGAGCGAACCCGTCCGCGCGATGCTGGGCGTGGTCGAGACGGAGATGGAGCCGACCGCGCTCATTTCCGCGATCCTGCGTGCGCCCATCGACCTGATCTGGTTCGGCGGCATCGGCACCTATGTGAAGGACCGCAGCGAAAGCCATCTGGATGTCGGCGATCCGGCCAACGACCGTATCCGCGTCGATGCGCAGACGCTGCGCGCGAAGGCGATCGGCGAGGGCGCGAACCTGGGCGTGACGCAGGCCGCACGCATCGCGTTCAGTGCGCAGGGCGGGCGGATCAACACCGACTTCATCGACAATTCGGCCGGCGTCGATTGTTCGGATAACGAAGTGAACATCAAGATCGCGCTCAATCGCGAGGTGATCGAGGGGCGGCTGGCCATCGACGATCGCAACGCGCTGCTGGCGCGGATGACCGACGATGTCGCGCATCTGGTGCTCGAGGATAACCGCCTCCAGACCCTCGCCCTGTCGGTGATGGAGAATGACGGGCCGGTCGCCGTGCCGAGCTATGTCCGCGTGATCGAGATGCTGGAGGCGGCAGGCAAGCTGGACCGCGTGGTCGAGGGGTTGAGCGCCAATGACGATTATGTCCGTCGCGCGCAGGACGGGCGCGGGCTGACCCGCCCCGAACTGGCGGTGCTGCTGGCGAGCGTGAAGCTGGCGTTGCAGGAGGCGATCGAACACGCCCCCATCGCGACCGACCCCGACATGGCGGGCGACCTGCTGGCGGCCTTCCCCCGGGAGATGCAGGAAACCCATCGCCAGGCGATCCTCGATCACCGGCTGCGCGGGGAAATCGTGGCGACGAAGCTCGCCAACCGCATCGTCAACCGGCTGGGCGTGCTGCACGTCTTCGAACTGGCGGAGGAAGAGGGCGAGGCGCTGGCCGACATCGCGGCGATGTTCGTCGCGGCGGAACGGCTGTTCGACATCGATGCGCTGTACGACCGGATCGAGGGTGCCGACATTTCGGAACGCGCGCGTATCGCGTTGCTCGACGAAGTGGCGGTGGGCGTGCGGTCGCAGATCGCCGACCTGCTGCGCGCCTTCCCGGCGGGGACGACGCCGGCCCATGCCGTGTCGCATCTGCAAAAGGGGGTAGCGAGCCTTGCCGGGCAGACCAGCTCGCTGCTCCGCGCAGAGGCAGCGCAGCAGCGCGACCGGATCGCGGGTGTGCTGCAGGATGCCGGCGCCCCGCAGGAACTGGC